>JALVXQ010000035.1 GCA_027038255.1 Sulfurimonas sp.
GCTTTTTTGCAGTAAGTTTTACCTTCATAAAATGTTTTTCAAGTGAACCAATGGCATTATGTGCATCTATCATATTCAATGTGTCTCTAAATAAGAGTAATTTTTCTTTGTATCCATTGGTATCTTCTATATCCTTGGTAAAAAGATTAATTATCTGTTTCTCGGTATAGTGATTTTTTAGAAAATTTATTAAGGCAATAGCTGCTGATACTGTCTCAGGTGTAAAAATATTTTGTTTGATGACAGGGTGTAAAGCATATAGTTGTGCAAGCAGATCAATATTGTCAATCGTTCTAGAAAAAATATAATCACTGTATGGATAATAGTATCCCGTCTTGTGCATTGCATCTTCATAACCTTGATAAAGAGCCCTTTTCACTATCTTCTCTTTTCGCGTATTCCCTACGATGTGCAGTGCTTCCATTTGTGAAACTGGTCTGGAAAAATTAAAAGTCAACCCTTCCATTTTCCAAAAGGAGAATCGATGCTCTTGGAAATACCTATGTTGTAAAAAGAAACGAAAATATTGCAACTGCTTATCAACGGACAACATTTGTACTTTTGACCTATCTATCCATGGTATCTCTTTCGTTATGTTATTGAGAATATAACTACATAATTGTTCTTTGGCATCATCGAGCATAATTCTCTTTAGTGGTATCACTTTATCATTTTTAAACAAGCTATATTTCAAAATTATGTCTGAATGATATTCTATTTTTAGATCTGTTGTTCCATCTTTATTTAGATTTAATGTCAAAAGATCCTGTTTTACAAGGAAAACTATATCACTTGTTTCAATATACTCAGGAAATGTAAAAAAAAGTGTTACACGCCAACTCCCATCTACTACAGACTCCTTGGTCTCCCATCGAAAGTCTTTGTAGATACGAACACTATCTCTTGAGAAGAACTCTTGAATATTGATAAAATAGGTATTGCCACACAAAGGACATAGAGCATCTGGTGCTTCTGGTTCATCCAAGCTGGTGTTAAATACAAACCTATGAGAACAGTAACAAAAATATTGGTGTGATATCTTATTTGTAATAGCGTTGTTCACAGACAATATCCAGCTGTTTTTATTGCTATTTTTAAGCAGCATTTGCTTGCCCTTGTATTTTCGTAAATGACATTTGAAACCATTTTTCAAGGACCTTTTCCTCTTCTTTAAGTAACTCTCTATTATATTTTCCACTTGCCTGTCTGATATATCCATCAGATACTTCTACAGCAAACTGAAGATCATCATCTTTAAAAAAACAATAAATTATAGTTTCATTACAATCTATTGCATCAAAATACCCAGCCATGCAATTATGAAGAGATTCAGCCCATTTAAAAAGTTCCATACCGGTTTGAGGAACTCTTACTTTGTATCTACCCATTGTTATACAAGGTTTTATCTCTTTGGCTTTATATGAAAGAGTTTTTGAGAACATATATTTATATCTTTCTTCAACTCCACATCGAACAAACTCATCGTGAAGTGTCACAGCTTTGCATGCAACTTTTTTAAATGAATGTTCTATACTCTCCTGCATAGCAATAAATTCACGTAATATATCTCGAAAAAGAAATGGCTTGTTTTCAAACTCTTGAGAGCTAAAGAGTTTAAAGAGCTGTTTTTCTGTGTAGTATTTCTTTAAAAAGATCATCAATTGGCAGAACTCCTGAGTATTCAAACCACTATCTATTAAAAACATCGATCCGAGATTGAGCAGCTTAACTATAATATTTGTATCGTTCATGGTCTTGCAAAAAACTTCTATAGCTATTGCATTAAATTTACTATATTGATCCATCTGCTGCGTATAGTTATGATAAAGAGCTTTTTTAATGGATTTTTCTTTTGGATAGTTTGCTAAGTATATGAGGGCATCATTGACATACAACTCTTTTTGATCTATCTTTGGAATGTACTCCCAATAATAAAATGCAAACTCTTTAAGTTGTCTGTTTTTAAGAAAAAAAGTCGCTGTATCGAAAGTTATCTTCTTTTTTGGATGCCTTGGTATATCAAAAAGGTTGCAATTATTGATATGATAAAGAAGATTTTCTTCAACCTGTGCTTTATCCTTTTTTGGTGGTTGAAGTAAATAATCTCTTTTTAGCTCACCCTCTTGATTTAGTGTTACAGTATAGACAGCCTTCATATCATAGATCACTTTTTGAGATATAAAGTCAATTTTTGTAGGAATCCTTATCCCATAACAAGAGCTTACTACGTTGTCCGTATATTCTACTTTATATTCATATTCAAACTCTGTATCTAGTTCTTGTTCCATAAAATAAGCAAAATTACTCCATGCAAGATTAGCATTGTAAAATTTCATATTTTCGCATCTTTCGCATATATGATCGATCTCTTGATTACGATATATGAGTATAAATTTCGTGTATCCGCAACTACAAACATAAGTCTCCACAAAATAATCCAGTGTAAGTGTATCAGTAAAGAGATGCTTCTCTTTGTTAAAATCTGTAGTTAGTCTCCATGCAAGTTGATTCATGAAGCCAAAAACCCCATAACACTTCCACCACTCACCTGCTTGATTGCAATCTCATCTTCAAGTCTATACAATAGATCTTTGGCATCTGCAATAGGTCTGAATCTGTTTTGACGGGTGACTGCTGCAAAGTCACCTGGCGTGAGATATTTCATACTTTGCACTGTTCTTTGAAGTGTAGATGATGGTTTTTGCAAGTTTAGTTCTTTAGCATATGCGATAAACATCTTCCAAGCCTGCTCAGGTTTTAAGTAAGAAAACTCCAATTTAAGATCAAACCTTCTCAAACTTGCAGTATCGAGATTATCCATAAGGTTCGTTGTCGCTATAAATATTCCATCGAAGTTTTCCATTTGTACCAACATCTCATTAACCTGTGTTACCTCCCAACTCTGTTTAGCCTGAGATCTATCAGCCAAGAAACTATCTACTTCATCAAATACAAGTACAGCTTTCTCCTCTTTTGCTTCAAGGAAAGCATTTGCTATATTTTTTTCAGTGCCTCCTACCCACATACTGATAAGGTCACTTCCTTTTTTCAATAGCAGTGGCTTATCAAGCATTTGTGCAATATACTTGCCATATGCACTTTTACCGGTTCCTGCCGGTCCGTAAAGACAAAGTCTTGCGTTTTGGTGTTCAAGGATGCCTTGTGCCAGATTGTCCAGATCAGTCGTTGTATTTATAAATTGTGGGTTGTACACAGAGGGAAGTGATGACTCAGCACTCTTTTCTTGTATTTTTGAATATCCTTGTGCTTTGAGTGTATTGTTGAGAACCCGTTTAAAAGCTTTTGGTCTATCCTCTACATCTATACTACTAATCACTTTCGTTGCGTGAGTGATGAGTGCCGGGGCTATATTCTCATTTTCAGCCAATAATTTAATACTTTGCTCATCTAACAGGTTATCTGAATAGTTTTTAATGATCTGTGCACGTTTGGATTTTTTTGGAATCGGCATTTCAATAGCATAATCAAACCTTCTTACCATTGCATTGTCGATACTATGGATGTTATTTGTGATCCAGATAGTTGGGATAGTATTGGTTTCAAGTATTCTGTTAAGCCATGCTTTATTTTCTTGTCTCTTTGGAGTAAAAAAACCGCTGTTACTCTCAAATATATCTTCTGCTTCATCGTACATAAGGATGATATCTTTATTAGCAAGTAGCGCTTGTGCCATCTTATACGCTCTTAATCGAAAGCGTCCATCTATTGCCTCATCATCTTCATCTGCATAGCTTATCTCAAACAGCTCTGTTTGTAAAACCTCGGAGATCGTTTTAGCAAGTTCTGTTTTTCCTGTTCCAGGCAAACCATAAAGAAGAATATTAACCCCTGTTTGTTTACTGCTAAGAGCATTTGAGAGATAAGGAACTAAAATATCTAAATCTTTTGTGATGTGTTCATAGTCCTGCAGTGTCAATGTACTTTTGCTGCATGGTCGTACTGCCTCTTTAATCATTACAGAGATATCTTCATCCAGATTGAGCATATCATCTGCAAAACTCTCAGTAATTATTGCTATTTTCCCATCCAAAGAGTGTGTATTGTTTTTATTGATTGATACAATAGAAGATTTCATAAGTTTGGAATGAGATTTCAAAGTATTATCTAGTTCTTTGCCTGGTATGTCCAATATTACGGAGAGTGCTCTTTTTGCTTGAGTAGTGTTGAGTTCATGTCCAAGTAGATTTATAGCATCTCTTAAAATATCATACTGATTCACAATTACACAGAACTCTACTAGCTGTTCTTCTATAGTATTTAAATCCATTAAGTTGGAGAGCTGTTTGATATTTTTGGCAAGGATTTTTGAGGTGCTAAAACGTTTTCTCTTTTCAAGTTTAGTGAGATCTCTTTTTAAAATGGCAAACACTTCATTGCGTTTGAAGGCATCACGATCCATATCAATATACTCACCAACCCCTAGAAAATAGGCCAAAGAGTCTCTGTCAAAGCGCTTATCAGCATCTAAGAACTCTTTAGAAC
>JALVXQ010000036.1:0-13738 GCA_027038255.1 Sulfurimonas sp.
TTGCAGCTACAATTTTAATAATCTCTTCAGTATCTTTAGTATTTAATTCAATATCAACTGCATCTACATTTGCAAATGATTTAAAAAGAACACCTTTCCCTTCCATAACAGGTTTTCCTGCCAAATGACCGATGTCGCCAAGACCAAGTACAGCAGTACCATCACTTACAACAGCAACAAGATTCCCCTTGTTTGTATACTCATATGCTAAATCAGCATCTTTTTCAATTTCAAGACATGGATACGCAACACCTGGACTATATGCCATAGATAATTCATCCTCTGTATTACATGGCTTTGTTAATAGCGTTCCTGTTTTTCCGTTTGTATCAAATTCACCTTTAGCTTTGTGGTAGTTAAGTGATGACTCTTCGAATGATAAACTTTTTGACATTATGAATCCTTATTTTTTCTATTATAAAATTATATAACAAAAAAAATAAATATTTATACTTTATTGAGAAATAAGACACAATTTCCTTGAGAGTTGTAATATATTCCCATAGAATTCTTCCGTGAGACAAAAACTCCCCGTCCATTAAACTTTTGTGAATTTCGAAAAATCTGACTCAATATCTGTGTATCAAAACCATCTCCTTCATCACATATCTTTGTAATTATGTATTCGGAGTTCCCTGCTTTTTGTCTGTAAACCTCAACAAAAATCTTCTTTTCACAATTTTCTTCGAACTCATTGAGTTTCTCAAAGTAAATGTCTTTTTCAAGGTACTGGTGTTTCTCTTTTGAATCCAAACCAAGATTTCCATGCTCATAGGCATTCATAAACAACTCGGTAAAAACCACGCCAGCTTTATAAGCCACTTTTACATCTACATTGAGCTTACCCCAGAGTTCATCATACCACTCTGTTGCTCTGTCAACATCCTCTAATGATGTTTCAAAAAGCTGCTTACTTATCAAAGTCTCTTCTCTCATATCCAAACTGTTTATAAAAATGAGTGTTAAATCATCTTCTTGTTCTTCTATGGCATTAAAAAGTTTCTTTTTAAACTCCTCTTTCGTAAAAGAGTCTCGAAAATCCTCTTCAATAAAAGCCGCGTAAGGAACGCCTTCGCCATCTGTGGCATTTTCAACAACACCGTCACTATAAAAAAGGAACTTTTCTATATTGCTTATATTATATCTGTCAAGTTGATACTCTGCTTGCCACTTGCTTAGCGGGGAATTATTTGATTTTATTCTTATAATATTATCTTGTTTATCATGCAGTAAAAAAGGTGGCATAGCAAACTTTGCATACTCTAAAACTTCAAAATAACTGTCAAAACAGATATAGTCAATTGCAAGCACTTCATCATCTAAAAGTATCGGTTGAATAAACTCCATTGATTCACGTATGAGAATGTCAAGACTAAAACTGTCATACTCAATCATTTTGTCTATAAGGTGATTAATAAAAGTAGTGATGATGACCGCGGTAAAAGAGGCAGAAATGCCCTTCCCCATACCATCTACAAGAAGATAAAAAGTTTGATTTTCATTAACTCTTCGAACACTGTAAGCATCACCACTGAGTATATCAAGCGGTCGATATAAAAAATCAACTAAGGACGTAGTTTTAGAGTCAATCATTTGATAGTAAAAGTCATTGCGTAAAATATGCAACTCTTTTTCAAATGCCAAATCGGTTTGATAAGAGGCATATGCCTCACTTTTTTCTAATTTGGCTAAGCGTTCTTTTGACATTAAATTTTAAACTTACTCAGCTCTGACTGTAGTTTTTGTGCATCTTGCGCCAATGTCTCTACAGCCTCTGCAACCGTAATTCTCAATTCACCATTTTTTGAAGCAACTGCAACAATCTCATCCATTGTTGTGATGAGTGTTTTTGTTTTTGTTGCAATAAAAACACTTTGATGCATAACCTCAGTTGATTTGTCTTTTGTCATCATCAGTGTATCTTTTGTCTCATTTGATGATGCAATGAGTTCTTGTGCTGACCCTGCAATGGTATGCATACTTTGTGATGTTCTGTCTGTCTCTTCTGAAATTTCAACAACATTTTGTGTAATGAGATTGACGTTCGCAGAAATTTCTGAAAGTGATTTTTGTGTGCGTTCGGCCAGTTTTCTCACCTCATCAGCAACAACGGCAAAACCACGTCCATGTTCACCGGCACGAGCCGCTTCGATGGCAGCGTTGAGTGCGAGCAGGTTTGTCTGGTCTGCGATATCAGAGATAATAGCAAGCACATCTTTAATGTTTTTTGCCTGTTCTGTCAAAGACGCCACTTTATTGACAAGCTCTTGCTGCTGCTCATTACCATTTTCAATAGAAACAACTACAGATTCAAGTTTATCAATGAAACTGTCAAGCACAGAGAAAGTAGAATCTAAATCTTCTGTTACAATAATTGTAGACTCTTCAACAAGGTCAAGTTTTTCACCAATTTCAGAGATGAGACCATTCACTTCTGTAATTTTTGTCTCTTCTTTTTGACTATTTTCTGCCAAAATATCTACAACCTCATTCAGGCGGCTGCTCTCTCGTGTCGTAGCTGTTGCAACATCCTGTGCACTGTAAACACTCTCTTTAAATGCAACAACCATTACGTGAAGTGCTTTTGAGATTTGTGATATTTCATCATTCCCTTCAACAACTACATTACATGTCAAGTCCAAATCACTCGATACACAGCTTATTTTATTGAGCGAGCTCTCAACACTTCTGTTGACCCCTCTGGAAATTATTAATATAATAATAAACACAGCAATAGCAAAAATAGTGTACCCAAGAAGTGTAATCATAGTATTTCTTTTATATGCCGTTTCAATTTTATTAAGAAGTTGATCATTGTTTTTTGCTAAATTATCATCAACTTTTTTAAGGAGGTTAATCTTTTTCGTAATTGTTTTAAACCATACAACACCATCAACTCCAAAACCGCCGACATTGGCTTTTTTAAGAGCAATAGCTCTCATTTTATTTACTTCTGTAACAACCGGAGAGTCCATTGTATTTTTATACATTGTGACCGAATCTTTTGGTGCAATACTTAAAAATGCATCCATGTAGGCATTTTGTTGTGCCATAAGTGTAATGAATTTTGCAAACATACCCTTGCCAAATTTATCAGCTGAGAATGTTGCACTCATAACAGCCCGCTCTATTCCTGCCCGCTCTTTTGATTTTAAAAAATTAGTATATGCACTTAAAGCTTTTACAAGTTCAGGAGTATCTGCAAGTTTTGCAGTAAGTGAAACTACATTCAAGATGTCTCTATTGACACCAGAATAGTATTTGACCTCTTCTTTAACAGAAATCGTAAAACTGTCAACACGTGAACGGATACTCTCTATATTACCCATACCACTCATAACTGCCTGAATTTCTTTACGCAAGCTCGCTTGATAATTTGCCAAATCTAAACTTTTTACATACGACTGCAGCTCTTTATAACGATGGTCTGTCAATACTCTTTGCTTTGTAAGAATCGTGCCGAATTTTTTTCCTTTAGATCCTAAGAAACCAGCACTTGCCCCTCTCTCTTTTTGTGTCTCATGAATGAGCAGCGAAAGTTTTTGAGAAAGAACATTGAGTTCTTTGGCCTGTGTAATAACTGTACGTTTTTCCAAAGCTCGAGAGATAGTTAAAGCGATAATAACCAACGCAAAAGAGAGGACAATAGCCGTTATAAGTTTAAGCTTATTCTTTATAGTCATGAGTTATGCCTTTTTCACTTTAAAAAGTGTTACAAGATTGAGGTCATCGAAAAGTTCCATTAAACTTGCATCACCTACTTTGATGCTCAAATCAATGCCCTCTTTTTGAACTAATTTTGTAAAATATCCAATAATAGAAGAGGTAATAGAGATAGAATCTCGAATGTCAATAATGATAGTGTTATTTGAAGCAATGAGAGAATCAATACTCTCTTTAATTTTTTGATAATCACGTACAGATTTAATATTTCCAGTAATTGTAACAATGTTTGATGCTGTAGAAATGTTCATTTTTGCCCTTTATATTTGTTAAGACACTATGATATCTAATTTAAACTTATTTAAATAATAATTCCAACCACTCTTTCATCTTTTTTTCATATCCAATCTCTTTGAGTTCAACGAACTGCATTGGTTTTGAAAGGTACTCCTGCTTCACATAGCCGCCAAAATCATGTGGATAGAGATAAACTTCATTTTGCTGTGTGATATTTTTTGGAATTTCTACAATTTCTCCTTCTCTCACAGCTTTGAGTGCTTTGTTTATAGCAAGATATGCAGAATTTGACTTTGGAGAAGCAGAGAGATAGATAACAGCCTGTGCCAAAATGATTCTTGCTTCAGGGTAGCCTATCTGCTTCACACTCGTAAGTGTCGATGTAGTCAGCGTGAGTGCCTGGGGGTTAGCATTACCAATATCTTCACTCGCGAGTATCACCAAGCGGCGCGCGATAAAATCAGCACTCTCACCCCCTTCAATGAGCCGTGCAAGATAGTAAATCGCAGCATCTGCATCACTCCCGCGAATAGACTTAATGAGAGCCGAGGCTAAATCATAATGCACCCCTGCTTCGCTGCTTCCCGCTTGCAGGGCATTTGGGCGCAAAGACTTTAACAGTTCTAGGGTGATGGTCTCATTGACATTAGAAGCAAACTCTAAAAGTTTCAACATTGCCCGGGCATCACCGCCGCTTGAAGCCACCAAATACTCTCTGGCTGTATCATCTATCTGCAGCTCTGCTTTGCTCACAGCTTTTTCAAGAAGTGCTTTTAGGGCTATTGGGGAAATTGGCTGGAGTTCAAAAAGCATTGAGCGCGAACGCATCGCAGAGGTAAGAGAAAAGAATGGGTTTTCTGTTGAAGTGCCTATGATGAGTACCGAGTTATTTTCCATAACCGGCAGCAGTACCTCTTGCTGATTTTTTGAGAGTCGGTGCACCTCGTCTATAAATATCAAAGGTTTTTGCAGGGCATTTTTATACTGCGCAAAAACTTTTCGAAGCTCTTCAACTTTGAGTGAGGTGGCATTAAACTCATAAAAAGGCAAATCCATAGTAGCCGCGATGATGCGGGCGAGTGTGGTTTTTCCAACACCGGCAGGACCATAAAAAAAGCTGTGTCCCAAAGCATTTTTTTCACACAGAGTTCTTAGCGGCACACCTGCTTGCGTGAGATGTTCCTGCCCGACCATTGCATCAAACTCTGAGGGACGGAGGAGATATGTAAAGTCCAAAATCTACTCTTTATCTTTGTTTCTTTGTGCCTCTCTGGCTCTTTTTTTCTCTTCTTTTAAAAATTTATACAGAGCAGAATATTCGCTTCGTGTTAAATACCTTGTTTTTCCAGTCGGCAGATTGTTGAGCTCAACTTCAGCAAAACTCAAGCGTTTTAAATCTGCCACTTCTGCACCAAAATGGGCAAAAAAACGGCGAAGTTCTCTGTTTTGTCCCTCTTTAAGCGCTACTTTGAGAATGGAGTAATTAGACTGATTTTTCTGCACTTTAAAACCTATAAAAGGTTTAATCTCCATCGAAGTAATCTTGGAGTGGGAGTGCGCACCGGCTCTTGCATCGTCAAGATAGATACCATTTAACATAGCATCTTCCATATCCGGAGTTACGACGCCTTTGATTTTTATCTTATAGATTCTCTCCAAATCCGACTCCATCAGTGCTGTTGCAACATGCGAAGCATCTGTTAAGAGCAGCAAGCCTTCTGAAGCAAAATCCAAACGACCGACTGGAATAAAGTGACGGAACTCTTTAGAGAGTCCATCATAGATAGTCCGGCGTCCTTTTGGATCATTTTTTGTTACAAGTTCACCTTTTGGCTTGTTATAGACAATAACTGTGTATTTTTCTTGCGGACTGACCTGTTTTCCACTAATGTAGACAATGTCTCTGCCCTCTTCAACCTGTGTTGCAGGGTTGGCTTCTATTTCACCATTTACCCGTACATAGCCATCTTGAATGGCACGGTCTGCCTCTCTGCGTGAGTATGTTGAGTAGTGTGCTATATATTTATTTAA
This sequence comes from Sulfurimonas sp., assembly GCA_027038255.1. Lineage (GTDB taxonomy): Bacteria > Campylobacterota > Campylobacteria > Campylobacterales > Sulfurimonadaceae > Sulfurimonas. The sequence continues at coordinate 5,992 of JALVXQ010000036.1, forward strand.
TCGCATCATTATTTTATGATATTCCTTTTTCTATCAGCGTATGTATGTGTAGTACGCCTTTTATCTTTTTACTTTTGTCGGTTATAACCAAAAGCTGAATTTTATTGGCTTCTATCAAAACAAGTGCATCAGAGGCCAGCATCTCCTCATCGTCAATGCTCAACGGCTCTTTTGTCGCATATTTTAACACATTGTCATCAAGTGAAAAGTTATCACTCAGCAGTGCACGACGGACATCACCGTCACTCATGAGTGCAATCAATTTTCCGGCATCATCTGTAATGAGTGCTGTACCAAGACGCCCCTCACTGATAGTCAGAATGGCATCTTTGACTTGTGCATCCTGTGTAATAATTGGCAGTGAGTCGCTTCGCATCAAATTTTTTACTTTTACAAAAAGCTGTTTTCCAAGTGCTCCGCCGGGATGAAAAGAGGCAAAATCAGACTTTTTAAAGTCACGTGCTTTCATCAAACAGACTGCCAGTGCATCACCAAGTGCCAAGGTCAGGGTTGTTGAGCTTGTTGGTGCAATATTAAGAGGACAGGCCTCTTTCTCAACTTCAACTTTTATGAGTAGATCACTATACTTGCCGAGCGTTGAGTTTTCATCGCGTGTCATACCGATTAACGGCGTTTTAAAGCGCTTAATATGCGGTAAAATTGAGCTGAGTTCTTCACTCTCTCCGCTGTAACTGATCGCCACAACAACATCATCTTTGCCTATCATTCCCAAATCACCATGCAGTGCTTCTGTCGGATGCAGGAAAAAGCTTGGTGTTCCGGTGGAAGCAAAGGTTGCTGCCATTTTTGCACCGATGAGTCCGCTTTTACCAACACCGCTTATAACAAGTTTGCCTTTACAGCCCAAAATTATCTTGACTGCTTTGTCAAATTCATTCCCGATTTTTTTTGAAGCTTTTAACAAAGTATCTGCTTCGATATTTAAAGTTTCTTGTGCAATTGTTTTGTAATTCATGATGACATTATATCTCTTTTTATCTTCATAGGATATAATAAGCAAAACTAAATACTATTATAAAAAGGAGTGCCCATGAGAGATACTATTGGAAAATACCTTGATACCATTGACGCACTAAAACTTGAAGAGAGAATGCTCTGCCACAATACTCTCATCTTAGGAGAGCAGGGATCAGGTAAAACAAACCTTGCATGTAAAATTAGAAATTATGTCATTGACAACAATGTTCCGACACTCTACATGGACTTTGCCAACTCACATGAAGATGATGTAGAACTACGCTACAAAGATGAACACTTCAACTACATCAGATTTGAAGAGAGTGAAGCGTTTGATGTGGCATTTGCCAAACTCGTTGCAGAGAAAAAACACATTTATATGGCGGTTGATCCCCATTTTTTTGCAAAAAAAAGAGATGAACGCAGTAAACTTTCAAAAATCATCTCTCAAAAAGAGCTTTTGGACAACTACTACTACTTTTTCCATGACATTGAAAACCTCAATGGTTTTTATACGCAGTTTGAAGATTTTCTGCTTTACATGCTCTCTTTTGCAAACATTCAAAAGTATGGATTCACTTTTCTTGCACAGCCGCATGAAACATTTGAAAATCCACATCTCAAACTTCTCTTCTCTTTTTTATTTTTAGGAAAATGTTCCAATGCCAACTACTATAACACGGCACTTTTACGAACACTCAAGAAAAATAAATTTCTTTATCAATACAGAACAGCTTACCCTACACTTCTGTTTAATGAAATTATTAGTTCTATGATAAAAATCGACGAGTACATACCAGAGCTTTAGGATGCAAAAACTCTTTGATGAAGTCGGCAGCTTGGATGCAAGATGTTATGAGGAGTTCTTTCTCAGTGAAGATATTCTTATGGAGCATGCTGCCAATGGCATGGCTTCATTCATAAGAGAAAAGTTTCAAAAAAATTCTACTCTCATCATCGTTACAGGGAGCGGAAACAATGGTGCTGACGGAATTGCCCTTGCAAGATTACTGCATGGGGATTATACCGTCTCTCTTCTTCACGCAAAAGCCACTAAATCACCTATGGCACAGTTGCAAAAAAAACGCGCAGATGCTCTAGGTGTTCCTACTCTCACGCAGCTTCAAAGCTGTGATGTTTTAGTAGAAGCAATTGTCGGTACCGGATTTAACGGCCGTTTTGATGCAAAGATTGCTCAACTTATACAAGATATGAACAACTCCAATGCTTATAAAATAGCTTGTGATATACCAAGCCCAGGGTTTTATGCTGACACCACACTCACAATGGGAGCACTTAAAAAAGCCCTCTTTTTAGATGCACAAAAGGAGTATGTCGGCAACATCAAAGTCCTTGATTTAGGTATCTCACGTGCGCTCTATGAACGTGCATCAAATTGGCATCTTTTAGATGAAACGGACTTACAACTGCCCCACAGAACAAAAAAGAACTCGCACAAAGGCACATATGGGCATTTGGCGCTGCTCAGCGGTGAAAAACTAGGGGCAAGTGTTATGGCAGCTTCAGCAGCACTTCGTTTTGGCTCAGGGCTTGTAACACTTGTAGGCTATGAAAAAGAGCAGCTTTTAAACATTCCTGCAGAGTTGATGTATGCTCACACACTTCCAAAGACGACATCAGCTATTGCACTTGGGATGGGACTTGGACGTGAATTTAGCAAAAAAGAGCTGTTTGCATTTTTAGATAATAATCTGCCGCTTATCATAGATGCCGACCTCTTTTACATGGAGATGATTGTAAAGATTTTAGAGAAAAAAAACATCGTTCTCACGCCGCACCCTAAAGAGTTCGTTTCTCTTTTAAAATTGTCAAATATTGCTGACATCACCGTTGAGGAGCTGCAAAATGAACGCTTCAAATATGTAGAATTATTTTGTGAAAAATATCCTCACGCAACGCTGCTGCTTAAAGGTGCCAATGTCATCATAGGACAAGGTAAAACATTTTATATCAACCCTCATGGGAGTGCAAAACTGGCAAAAGGCGGCAGCGGTGATGTTCTCAGTGGACTTATCGGTGCACTTTTGGCACAAGGACATGAGACACTTCACGCAGCTATCCACGCTTCTCTTACCCATGCGCAGCTTGCAAAAAATTACACAGGTGCTGATTTTTCTCTTACGCCAATGGATTTAATAGAAGGTATCACAAAACTATAAGATAGCTTATGCTATAAATCAATAATTAATATAATACAGGAAAACTATAATGGATAACAAATTAAAAATCGGAAAATATGAACTCGGTTCTCGTCTTATCGTTGGAAGTGGAAAATATGACTCTTTTGATATGACAAAAGAGGCAACACTGGCATCAGGAAGTGAGCTTATCACTGTTGCGGTTCGCCGTCTCAACATTACCGACCCTGACAAAGAGAATCTGCGTGATACTTTTGCAGGAACAAATGTAAACTTTTTGCCAAACTCAGCAGGCTGTGTTACTGCAGAGGAGGCCATCACAACATTCCGTTTGACACGAGAGGCTACAGGAATTGACCTGATCAAGCTAGAAGTTATCGGTGATACGCAAAAGACACTTTACCCTGATGTGCTTGAAACGATTAAAGCATGTGAAGTACTGCATAAAGATGGCTTTACCATTATGGCATACACTTCAGATGACCCAATCATGGCAAAACGCCTTGAAGATGCCGGAGCTCACGCAGTAATGCCACTTGCTGCGCCTATTGGAAGTGGTCTTGGCATACAGAACCCTTACAATGTTGTATTCGTTCGTGAAGCAGTGAATGTTCCTGTAATTGTAGATGCGGGAATCGGTTGTGCAAGTGATGCAGCCTATGCAATGGAACTTGGTGCTGAGGGTGTTCTTACAAATACTGCTATCGCACAGTCATCTAACCCTATTGCAATGGCAGAGGCTATGAAACATGCTGTCATTGCAGGACGCATGAGTTACCTTGCAGGCAGAATTGCAAAAAAGCCGTATGCAACTGCTTCAAGCCCTGTTGACGGACTTATTCAGTTCTAGTCTAAATCAAACTTCTTAGAGAGGTGGGTCATCAGCAGAAGCTGACCCATCCCCTCAAAAAACTTCTCAATCCCCATCTCTTTAGCATTAAGTGACTTTTGCAGAGCAGAGTAAAAAACCAACTGCGACTCGTTGGAAGCCTGCATGTAGGTGTCGATGATATAATCAATCGTCAAGCTCATCACTTCACCGTTCACCTCGAAGTCTATACTTGATTGTGAATTAATTCCCTCTTGCGTGAGAAGACCTCTACACTCTTTTGCGATATCCATCTAGATAATTCCCATAAGTGAGAGCATAACGACAAACATAGCAAGCGGAGTAATGTAACGAAGTGAAAAGTACCATGGTTTGTAAGCCCATTTGAGCTGTGGTTTGACCACTTTCTCCACTTCACTTTCAGGAATAATAAATCCAACAAAAACTGCCATAATAAGCCCACCTAAAGGCAACATAATAGCAGCAGTTACATAATCTACCCAGTCAAAGAAATTTTTACCACCCCAGGTCAAAAATTCTTTTGCTCCGTCAATATTTGAAAGAATTGCGAAGATACCAAAAAACCAGAAGAAAAAGCCCATTGAAAGAGAAGATTTTAGGCGACTCCAGCCAAATCTGTCAATGAAGTACTGTACCATCGGTTCAACAAGTGAGACCGAAGAGGTAAGCCCTGCAAATGCCAATGCAATAAAAAAGAAGACTGCAAAGATATTTCCCATTATGCCCATCTCATAAAATGCTGCAGGCAGAGAGATAAAAACAAGTCCCGGACCTTTTGCAGGACCTGAACCGTACTGGTACAAAAAGGTAAAGAGCATCAAACCTGCGACAATGGCAATGGTTGTATCTAAAAAGACAACCCAAAAGGCACTCTTAACAAGATTTGCCCCTTTTTCTAATGAAGCTGCATAAGTCATAATAGCTCCCATACCAAGTGAAAGGGTAAAAAACGCATGTCCAACGGCCACAACAAAAGCTTCAGAATTCACTTTTGACCAGTCTGGCAAAAACATAAATTCTACCGCTTTGGAAAAAGCTCCAAGTGTCGTTGCATAAATAAACATCCCACCCAAGATTATCATAAGTGCCGGCATAAGGTAAAAGTTAAGTTTTTCTATACCGCCTTTAATCCCTTTATGTATAACATAGATAATAAGAGCAAAAGAGAGTGTGTGATAAAAAAGTTGTGTCCAAAAATCAGCATGCAGCATCGTAGTAAAAGTACTCTCAGCCTCTTTTACACTCGAAGGAAGATACGTTAAAGAGGTGACAATGTAGTTAAATATCCAGCCGATAACGACCGAATAAAAAATCATAATAAAAAGACCGGCCAAAGCTTGAAAACCACCAAATTTCCACAGGTTTTTATGTTTTGGTGCCAACTCTTCAAAAGAGGTAACTGTATCACGACGGCCAAGATACCCTATAAGCATCTCTGCAATCATAATGGAAAAGCCGATAAGCAGTACAGTTATGAGATAGATGAGCACAAAAGCACCGCCTCCATACTCCCCTGTTATATATGGAAATTTCCAAATATTTCCAAGCCCTACTGCAGATCCTGCTGCTGCTAAAATAAAACCTATCCGACTAAATCTTGCTATCTTCATATGCTACTTTCCCTTTTTATTGAAGCAATTATACTTAAAAACCACTCTTTTTTAAAGAAATTGAGAAATACTATTGACATTTTGCAAGTTATTGACTATAATTTCGCCTCATTAATCAGCGTAATCGCTTGTTTAATGTGTAGGTCGGGGTGTAGCTCAGTATGGTTAGAGTACCTGGTTTGGGACCAGGGGGCCGAAGGTTCGAGTCCTTTCACCCCGACCACTTTTAATTTACAATTTATAATTTACTAAAATATGGTGGGATTAGCTCAGTTGGTTAGAGCACTGGTTTGTGGTGCCGGGGGTCACGGGTTCGAATCCCGCATCCCACCCCATTTTTTTAATTGTAAACACTAATAATATAACAAATATAGTAGCGTCCGTGGCTCAACTGGATAGAGTTTCGGATTTCGGCTCCGAGGGTTATAGGTTCGAATCCTATCGGGCGTACCATATTTTTTCTGATGCGTCCTTAGCTCAGCTGGATAGAGCAATGCCCTTCTAAGGCATAGGCCAAAGGTTCGAATCCTTTAGGGCGTACCACTGCATTTCTTATATTATTAGGTCAGAAGTGACATTAAACACTTATCCACGCGGATGTGGTGAAATTGGTAGACACGCCAGACTTAGGATCTGGTGCCGCAAGGTGTGAAGGTTCAAGTCCTTTCGTCCGCACCACTTATTCTTAGAAACCCCCTATTTTACGACATTTTATACATATAAAGAACAGCTATTTTTCATATAGTGATACTTTTTTGCACCACCAATTATACTTTAAGGTGGTATTATGCGATACATAATAAAGCAAAATGGGCGTTATTACTTCAGAAGAAAAATTCCAAAAACTAAACATAACTATACTTTCAGTTTAAACACGAAAAATGTTAAAATAGCACTCAAAAAGGTTGCCTGTTTCTTAAGATACAGCGAACATGTTTTTATAGATTTAAAATATTTATCAAAAGAAGAGGTTATGAGCAGTATTAATGAAATTCAAGAGATTTTGCGTGATTATAAACAAAAAGCACTTATAGAGTACAGTGAGCTTGAAGAAGCAAGACACAATGACTTTTTATGTGAAAAAAAGAATGGAAGCATACAAGACGGGGGTCATCCAAAATGTATAAAAAAATGGCTAAAAACACTCAAAGAGGCAGTGTTCTCCAAACAAAATGATAGATATTTAGAACTGTTTGAAAGAATTTATCAAAGAACAGGGATCGATAAAGAGTTTTTTGAAAACCTATCCGAACAAGAGAAACGATTTTTTAGAATAGAACTACTAAAAACAGAAGCAAAAATTTTAAAGACAGATTATGACAGAGCCAAACAGAGATTTAATACCGATTCGGGGCATCCAAGTTTCAATATGGAACAAAATCAACCGTCGTTAGCAAAAAATAAATTTTACGAAAAAACAGCTATCGAAATCGCAAATGATTTTTATATTGCGAAGAAAAATGACACAAAAGAACTGCACAAGTACAAAGAACCGATAGAAATCTTTTTACAGGTTACAAATCGAAAATATTTGGCAGATATTACAACCGAGGATATGCAGGATTTTATCTATACCATTAAGCATATGCCACCAAAAACAAACAAGCAAAATATTGAGCTTATAGAAAAGCACAAAGACAACTATTTTGAATTGGCAAAATTGGTAGATAGTGAATCACTCGAAAAAGTCTCTTTAAAAACAGCTTTAGAAAAAATCAGACGCGTTAATATGTACTTGGATTATGCAGTCATCGCAGAACGGCTAGATAAAAACAGGCTAAACAATAAATACACAATGCCTTCAAAAGCTGAAAGAGAGAGAATTGCAGATATAGAAACACAACAGAGAGATTCATTTAAAAATGAGGAGCTTAATGCACTCTTTTCAAGCTCTTGGTATACAACTAAACTTCAACAGTATCTAAAACAAGAACAAGATAGAATTTATATTCCTTTGATAGGATTGTTTACTGGTATGAGGCTTAATGAGATAGCTCAACTCTATATTAATGATATTCAAGAAGAGGAGGGAATCTACTTTTTTCGAGTAGATAAAGTTAATCCTAATCAAAAACTTAAAAATTTAAGGTCAAGACGAGTTGTACCGATACATTCTAAGCTTATCGAATTGGGATTTTTGAAGTATGTAG
>JALVXQ010000036.1:13748-17958 GCA_027038255.1 Sulfurimonas sp.
CGAGTCTTTCCACAGCTTTTTCACACGGCAAATAAAGGCTATGGTCAAGCATTTTCTAAAAAATTTAATAACATGAATTTTAAAAAAGAGTGGATAAGCAAAGAAAAACTTGAAGATAAAAAGGTAAAAGTCGATTTCCACTCATTTAGACACACTTTTTCCACGAGAATAGCAGGAAAAATTGAAGATTCTATGGTAGATAAACTTATGGGACATGCAGGTAGCAGCGAAAACAAAAAACGCTATACTCACGCTGAGCTTAAATTTTTAAAAGAGTGTATTGAGAAGTTAGATATAGAGGGAGTGAATCTTCCAAGTATTTAAGGGCTACTCAAGTAGCCTACAAATTTCAATATCTAAAATTTCAGAAATTTTTAATAAATGTTCTAAGTTAAAGTGTTTTCCTTGATAATATATTTCAGCAGCGGAAACAATGGAGATAGATTTATAGCCCATTTTCAAAGATAAATCCAACTGGCTAATCCCAGCTTCTTTTCTATATTTGGCTACATTCTTCCCTATCTTTTTATAAAAATCCTCTACTTTTTTATCTGTATTCATATACACTCTTCTATAAGACATAATTTTTATCTAAGTGTATCTTCGCTAATATTTTTTAGCAATTTTCTGTAGTACATAGTCCTATGAGACATAGAAAAGTTTAATTATTGTATTATTTATTTTATGCTAATATCCAATTTTTAAAAAACATTTTTTGTTGTATTACAACAGTATATTTAGGAAAGGAAGTTTTAAAAGAATGAAATTATTGTTAAGTTTGCTATTTCTTGTATTTTCAAATAGCTTATTTGCAGACTATACAGTATTTACAAACAAATCTGAACCGTTTAGCAATACGGAAGTTATGCAACAAGAGGAATTATTTTTCGGAGAACTGCAAGAGTATCAAAAAAGTTTGGCAGAGATTCAAAAAGCTTTAGTAGCTCACGGTACTATGGGTGCAATTAATGGACTCAATAATCAATCTGCCAATCTAGCTAAAGGATTACTTGGAGAAGGTCTTAAAGGTGCTGGAACCGGTGTTGCCATTGGTCTTGTTGTTGCGACACTTGACCCTTATATCATGAGTGCATATGCTGACCAGTATTATATTAAAGTCTATAAAATACTCTTGAAAAATGGGAAAACCGTATTTGCAAATAAGTTTCTTATAGGCGATAGCCACCCTGAGTTATCTAAAGAAGAGGTAAAAGAAATTTTAGGAGACAGCCAATGAGTCATCGTGTTATTCAAATAATTTTTTTACCTGCTTTGGTTTTTATATTAAGTGCATGTACTCCTGCGACTTTTCAAAAGCTTAAAACTCCAAAGCCTATCAAAAGTGAAATTACTGTTGTTATTCCAAAAGATAAAGAAAACAAAACAGTATGGATTAGAAATGATAACAGCAATAGAAACAATAAAAATATACAAGTTGTAAATCAAGAAATTGCTGAAACTTTTTACGCTGCTGCAATTTATGGAAAAAGAAATGGGTATGAATACTTTGCTTTAACAAATGGAAATGTCAATAATCTTAATGGTTTTCCTATAAATACATTAGATAACTTAATTGGATTGTATCAATTTGAAGAGGATGACGCTAAAAAATACTATAAGCCAAGACAACTTGTTTCTCAAGGGCATGGAAAAAGTATATTTGACGCCAACACCATTAGATTGCAGTTACAATACTTCAAAAAACCTATTCCGGGACTGTTTTTTTACAATATAGACGAAGTAATTCAGCAAACTGACAAATATATGTCAAATTAATCATAAAGGAAAGAAATGTTAAAAAAAATGTCAATTGGTGTCGTTTTTACTGTACTTTTAATTAGTTTCAGTGGGTGTGGTGGAGTTCAGCCTAAACCTTATACTCAACAAGTTAATTTTGATTCAACAATTCCACAATCAAAAAAACAACAAATCGTAAACAATTTAATTCATAATATAAATAACTGCTGGGATGACATACGAGCAGGTAAAACTTACTGCAGCAAAGACGAATTAGACTTTTTATTGTTGCATGGGAATTGCATATATAAAACAAGTCGAAATTACAGCAGAACCTATAATAGTTGTTTTTTGGTTACCAAAAATGATACAATCATTAGAGAGGGAAAAGATTATTTTTGTAAAAACAAAGATTGTTCATACAGTGGAAAATATGCACAAAAATATGTAAAAGTAATAGACAATACTCAAAATGAGCTGCAAAAACAACTTCCAAAAAAATTAAAATTGTATCCTCAATATTCAAAACTTTATGATAAAGAGTTTCAAAAGGCTCAAAACAAGTTTAATAGTATAAATATTAATATTATTGATAATGTTGGATTGCTTTCTAAAAAAACTATAGATAGTTTAAAAGAAAAAATAAACAAAAGCTCTGAAGATCCAGAAAAAGTAGATTTTTTTGCTCAAAAAATTTTTTATGATAGTATTGAAAACTTTAAAGAGTATATGCCAAAATATTTCACAATTAATATATGTCCAAAATGGAATATTATAGGCAATCTTGAAGTCTATTATCTCAATACAAATAAACTAAAACTATGCCAAGACCAACCCTATTTTAATATTCCAGAAAATGTAAATATTCATATTCCTAAAATTAGAGTGTATTATTTACCTCTCAAATTTTCTGCACAAGACTCTAACATAAGAATCGAAGTAAATAACAGCATAAAAGACAAAGGAACAAAAACAATAGGATATTTTAAATATGAAACAATACCGACAATAAGAGCTTTTACAATTTATAATAACACGAATAACTTTATTACAATCAGAAAAATATCTGGATATTATGGTGACGAAATTTTCAACTTACCACTCTATCAAACAATTTCACTGCCACCAAAAAGTTATAAAAATATTGTACAAGGGCTATCAAATGCTAACTTTCCAGATTTTGGATCGATAGCAAGTCTGGATTATACTAATAAAAATAAATCCTATAACTTTAGTGTTTCTTATGGATTTGCTATAAGTTATTCTATGGACGGTTTAAATATCAGAAAGAATCTTTATAGAGTAAAAAAATTCACAGCAGAAGATTTTTTGAAATAATAAGTCAAGTGGATAAATATTAATTTTATCCACTTGCCAAAATCTAAAAATCCTTCTATAACAACACTAATATAATATTTTTCTTCTCGGTGTCATCATAAACTAAAATTTTCAACTATTCCTTTTAGGTCTAAAGCATATTAGGAGGTTCAATATGCTTTACACCAATAAACGACTACAAAAAACAAATAGATATAAAGAATATAGCGCATTGATAGACAAATGTTATAAAACAAGTCTTGAAAAAGAAAAAAATCAGCAGAATTTTTTCAGACGCGTTGAGTTTGCCAATTTGAAAACAGGTGAGGCATATAAAATTACCCACTCTTTTGAGAAAGACTATAAAAAATATACCAAAAGCATAGAACAAAAAATCTATACTATTGAGGCACTTGCAAGAAAAAAAGAGCTTGCGCCAGTTTTTATGACCTTAACGCTTCCAAGTCAATTTCACCCTTTTAGAAGCATAAAGTATAAAGGCAACAGACTTTATACAAATCTCAATCCAGATTTTATGTTTGAAGATATTGAAACAGCTATTAAAGCGGGTTATGAGTATCTCAACAGAGCCTACAGAACATTTTACAAGAGAGTGAAAAATAAAGTCTCAAACCTTATGTATATCAAGGTCATCGAGGCTCATAAAACCATGATTCCACATTTTCATATACTTTTTTTTATTCCAAAGGGAGAAAATAAGATTTTATTTAAAGAATTTGTTAAGATTGTCAATGAGTTTGAGTTAAATCAGTCTAATTTTTCTCAAACAGACGAATCAGAAGAAAATAAAAGCGATAATTCCTATAATACAGGAATCAATCGCGCGGCAAAATATATAATGAAATACATTACGAAAAATTTAAAAAATGGTGCTGATATATTTTATGCACGGGTTTTAGACGGGTGGAAGCGAATCTTTAAAATACGAATGATTACAACTTCCAACCTGCCTTTAACACTTGCAGAGTATCGAACCATTTACTACGCTCTTGATAGCGAAATGAAAGAGTCTCTATTAAAAGAGGCTCGTACAAAAAATATCAATCTCTTTTATCTAATATTAGAGAGTCTAGCAAAAATAACCACTATAAAAAATGTAAGCGATAGGCTCAAGAGATATAAATCTCTTTTGAAT
>JALVXQ010000037.1 GCA_027038255.1 Sulfurimonas sp.
CTCCTTCCAAAATCATTGGAAAAAGACTCTAACAGATTCCTCTGTTTTTTAGCTTGATCTGGTCTGTAAAAACTACTCGTTTAGCAGCTTTTTACACTGCCTATTTTAGCACCGCGCGTGACACCAGCTAAACAATAGTACCCTCTCCTATGCCTTCACCTATACAGTGGTAGTGTTGTGCTTCGTTATATCAAAGTTGTCTTTACAACTAATGGAGCCAACACTTCACAGGGGGATGCCTCATCAATAAGAGACCAAATTAGTTTCTCAAACTTTATCATACTTTGTCACCTCAAATCAATTTACGCTAAAATATATCAACTATAAATTTTGGATAGGGAATCAATGGCAAAACAAAAACAGGAAGAGTCCATAGAGAAAGCGCTTTGGAAAGCAGCGGACAAGCTGCGAAAGAACATCGATGCAGCAGAGTACAAGCATGTGGTGTTGGGGTTGGTGTTTTTGAAGTATATCTCCGACAGTTTTGAGGAACTGTATGAGAAGCTTAAGGCTGGTGAGGGTGAGTATGTCGGGGCTGAACCTGAAGATAAGGATGAGTATAAGGCAGAGAATGTCTTTTTTGTACCGCCGGCTGCGCGGTGGTCTCATTTGGTTGCCAATGCGAAGCTGCCGACCATCGGGAAGCTGGTCGATGAGGCGATGGATGCTATCGAGAGGGAGAACCGTTCGCTCAAAGGGGTACTGCCGAAGGTCTATGCGAGGGATAACCTCGATTCCAAATCTCTTGGCGAGCTGATCGACCTCATAGGCAATATCGCACTGGGTGATGCCAAGTCCAGAAGTGCCGATATCCTCGGGCATGTCTTCGAGTATTTTCTAGGAGAGTTTGCACTGGCGGAGGGAAAGCAGGGCGGGCAGTTCTACACTCCCAAAAGTGTCGTCGAGCTGTTAGTCAAGATGCTGGAGCCCTACAAGGGGAGAGTCTTTGACCCCTGCTGCGGTTCGGGCGGTATGTTCGTACAGTCGGAGAAGTTCGTTACCGAGCATCAGGGGAAGATCAATGATATTTCCATTTACGGGCAAGAGTCCAACCAGACCACCTGGCGGCTGGCGAAGATGAACCTTGCCATTCGGGGTATTGACTCTTCGCAGGTGAAGTGGAACAATGAGGGCTCATTCCTCAACGATGCCCACCCCGACCTCAAAGCGGATTTCATCATTGCCAATCCGCCTTTCAATGTCTCCGACTGGAGTGGTGAGCTGCTGCGCAATGATGCCAGGTGGCAGTACGGTGTGCCGCCTGCGGGCAATGCCAATTATGCATGGATACAGCACTTCCTCTACCACCTTGCACCCACCGGCACGGCCGGCTTCGTCCTTGCCAAAGGGAGCCTCACCTCCAACACCTCCAACGAAGGGGAGATACGCAAAGCACTCATCGAAGCGAATCTGGTCGACTGCATCGTCAACCTGCCTGCCAAACTCTTCCTCAATACGCAGATCCCCGCTTCTATCTGGTTTATGAAGCGTGGCAGAACGACCAAGGAGATCCTCTTCATCGATGCACGGAACATGGGAGAGCTCATCAACCGCCGTACCAAAGAGTTTAGCCATGATGACACAGACAAGATAGCTAAAGTGTATCATGACTGGAAGAGCGGCAATGATGAATACGAAGATGTCAAAGGGTTTTGTAAGTCTGCAAGTATCGATGAAGTACGGGAGCTGAATTATGTGTTGACTCCCGGACGCTATGTGGGGCTGGAAGAGGTAGAAGACGATTTCGACTTTATCGAACGCTTTACTCAGCTGCAAGAGGAGCTCAAAGCACAGATGGAGGAGGAGCAGACGCTAAACAAGCGGATCATGGAAAATCTGGCGAGGGTGGTTGTGGATGAGTGATATTGTCATTTATGAAGATGGGAATGTGGAGATTAATGTTGAGTTCAAAAATGATACTGTTTGGTTGCGACAAAATCAAATCTCGGAGATTTTTGAAAAAGATAGAACAGTTATAACGCGACACATCAACAATATTTTGAGAGACAAAGAGGTCGATGAAAAAAGCAATGTGCAAAAAATGCACATTGCAAATTCAGACAAGCCGGTTAAGTTTTACAGTCTTGATATTGTATTGGCAGTAGGGTATAGAACAAACTCCGCAAAAGCTATAAAGTTTAGACAGTGGGCTACGAAAATTTTAAAAGATTACCTCATAAAAGGTTATGCCCTCAATCAAAAAAAACTCCAAAAACAAAAACTCGAAGAGTTGGACAAAACCATACAGCTCATTAGGCAGGGTCTGCAAAACAACGCTTTGAGTGCGGATGAAGCCAAGGGGTTTGTAGAAATCGTGGGCAGTTATGCCAAAAGCTGGGCGTTGTTGCAGGGGTATGACGATCAGTCGCTTCAAGAGGTACTCCATCGCAGGGAAGAGAAGTTTGTCCTTGATTATGACGAAGCTAAAGCAGCGATCGCCGAGCTCAAAAAGGCGCTCATCGCCAAAGGGGAAGCTACGGAACTCTTCGGGCAGGAAAAGGCTGGAGAGTTCAAAGGCAATCTGCTCAACATCTACCAGAGCTTCGGAGGTGTCGATCTGCTGCCATCACTCGAAGCCAAAGCGGCGAATCTGCTCTACTACATCATCAAAGGGCACCCGTTCAACGACGGCAACAAACGCATCGGGGCGTACCTATTCGTGCTGTTCTTGCATAAAAACGGCATCTTGCACAAAGCCAACGGCGAGCCGAAGGTCAACGACAATGCTTTGGCATCAATAGCACTGCTGGTCGCACAGTCGGATCCTTCGCAAAAAGAGATCATCATTAGGCTGGTGATGAATATGTTGTATGAGGGTGATGTGTGATGGGGGAATGGAGAGAGTATAAAATTTCTGATATTGCAACTTTGGTTAAAAACAGTTGGAAAGTTGGCAATGAAAAATTACCCTATATTGGGCTTGAGCATATTGAGGAGTCTAAACTAAGGTTAAATGGTATAGGTAGCTCTGATGATGTTTCAAGCAACAAATATAGGTTTGGGTCAGGTGATGTTTTATTTGGCAAATTAAGACCGTATTTTAGAAAAGTGGTTCAGCCAGATTTTGATGGGATATGCTCAACAGATATATGGGTTATTAATGCAACAGATAAATCAGATAACGATTTCTTGTTTTACTTCTTTTCAAATCAAGACCTCATTGACTTATCTTATTCAAGTTCGAGTGGAACACGGATGCCTCGTGCTGATTGGAAATTTTTATCTCAAACAGTTTGGAACATTCCCCCCCCTTAGAAGAACAAAAAGCCATAGCAGAAGTCCTCAGCTCCCTCGACGACAAGATCGACCTGCTCCACCGACAGAACAAAACCCTCGAAGCCCTGGCGCAGACGCTTTTTAGACAGTGGTTTGTTGAGGAGGCTGGGGATGAGTGGGAGGTTGGAAGATTGGGTGATATTATTGATTTTAACCCACCCCATTCATTAAAAAAAGGAAAACTGTATCCTTTTTTAGAAATGGGGAATGTTCAGACAAATCAAAGTAGTATACTTGATTGGTATGACCGTGCATTCACTTCTGGAACAAAATTTAAAAATGGAGATACGCTACTTGCAAGAATAACACCTAGTTTAGAAAATGGTAAAACAGCTTATGTAGATTTTTTGAAAGAAGGTGAAATTGGATGGGGATCCACAGAGTTTATAGTCATGAGGATGAAAGAGGGATATCATCCATTTATTTCATATGTAATTGCAAGAGATGATGACTTCAGAGAATTTGCAATTGGCAATATGACTGGTTCTACAGGCAGACAAAGAGCACAAGCCCAAGATTTAAAAGAGTATGAAATATCAATTCCACCTAAAAACGTAATAGAAAAATTAAATAGTGCGATAGAGTACATTCCAATTAAAATAAAAGCGAACTCAATAGAAGAGTTAGCGGAGGGTACAGATATTAATATCCGAGATAAAAATATTCATGTAAAAATAATACGTGATCCTCAAACAAATATTGATTTTGGTGACAAGGAACACAAGAGAGGTCCTGTTGCACTTAACGATATTATTGGCTTTAAAATAATAGATGAAGGTATAGGGTTTAATAACGATAACTTACAATCATTTGAAACATTAGATAGCGAACATAAAATAGATAAAGGTTGTCGAGGTGTTGGTCGTTTATTATGGTTAAAGGTTTTTAAAAGTGTAGAAATAGTCAGTTATTTTAAGCAGGGTAAAGATGTTATAAAAAGAGTCTTTACTTTTGATGCCAAGACTGGAGTAAGTGAGCCTTCAGACGAAAAAGTAGACTTGTCTAGTGATGATATAAAAACAACTATTCATCTTAATGTCACGCGCGGTGCTAAAATAGGCAGTGTAAAAAGCTGCTAAACGAGTAGTTTTTACAGACCAGATCAAGCTAAAAAACAGAGGAATCTGTTAGAGTCTTTTTCCAATGATTTTGGAAGGAGAC
>JALVXQ010000038.1 GCA_027038255.1 Sulfurimonas sp.
TGTATGGTAAAATTTTTGCATAATTCATTGATGGCTCTTTTTACACTCTCTTTGAGCACGCCGTCTTGAGCGATTGTACCATTGTAATCAAGGACAATATGTTGGAGTTGCAGTGTTGCGAAATTGGGTATAGTTATCTCATTCATAACGCTATTGTAGTACAATATGATAAAAAACACTACAAAGGTATAAAATATGTCAAATATTAAACTTACACAATACTCCCACGGAGCCGGATGCGGCTGTAAAATCTCTCCAAAACTACTTGATGACATCCTCCAAACAGACAACAAAGTCTGTTATGACAATCTTCTTGTCGGCAATGACACAAAAGATGATGCAGCTGTCTATGATCTGGGTAATGGCACTTCAGCTATCAGTACTACTGACTTTTTTATGCCCATCGTCGATGATCCGTTTACGTTTGGAAAAATAGCCGCAACAAACGCCATCAGTGACATCTACGCTATGGGTGGCAAGCCGATTATGGCAATTTCCATCTTTGGCTGGCCAATAGAAAAGCTCGACAGTGCAATAGCACAGCAGGTCATTGAAGGTGGACGTGCTGTCTGTAATGAAGCGGGAATTCCTTTGGCCGGCGGGCACAGCATCGACTCTCCTGAGCCTATCTTTGGGCTGGCAGTGACCGGTATCATCGACAATGAAAATATCAAACGTAATGATGAAGCAGAAGCAGGATGCCAACTCTTTTTGACAAAGCCAGTGGGCATCGGAATTCTTACAACGGCACAGAAACAAGGAAAAATTAGCGATGAAGATATGCAAAATGCCATCGATGCAATGTGTGAACTCAACAAGATTGGGCAGCAGATATCACAGATTGAAGGTGTGACAGCGTTGACAGATGTGACAGGATTTGGTGTACTTGGACATTTGAGTGAGATTTGTGAAGGAAGCGACATCAGTGCTGTTGTCGAATTTGACAAACTGCCGCTGCTTCCTAATGTAGAGGAGTACCTCAAAATGGGATGCACACCGGGCGGGACACTACGTAATTACGACTCTTACGGAGATAAAATAGCCCCTCTCAGCGACAAACAAAGAGACATCCTTTGTGATCCGCAAACTTCCGGCGGACTTTTATGTGTCGTGAAACCTGAGAGTGTTGCAGAGTTTTTAGAAGTGACAAAAAATGCCGGGCTTTCACTTGAGCCAATAGGAAAAACAACAGAAAGAACGGACTATTATGTGGAGGTCATCTAGTGTCTCTTCTGAGCGATGATTTTCTCTCTATTGTCTTAAACGAAACGCCTCTTTTAGATGTGCGCGCTCCCATTGAGTTTGAAAAGGGTGCTTTTAAAAACAGTGTGAACATTCCCATACTCGAAGATGAAGAACGTCGGCTTGTGGGCATTGAGTACAAAAACAGAGGTAATGAAGCAGCAGTTGAACTGGCACGAGAGCTAATACAAGAACAAGGAAAAGAGCTGCGGACACAAAAGTGGCTGGAGTACCTTGCAACAAATCCTTCTGCGATTTTGTACTGTTTTCGAGGCGGCCAGCGTTCGGGCATCGCTCAACAGTGGCTCAAAGAGGCGCAGCGTGACATCATTCGCATCAAAGGCGGTTACAAAGCCTTTCGGAATTATCTAATGCAGGAATCCGTCCGTACTTCGCAGGAGCTTGATACTCTCATCATCGGTGGGCGAACTGGCTCTGGAAAAACAGTTCTGCTGCAGGATATAAAAAATGCTGTAGACCTTGAAGGACTCGCTCATCACAGGGGCTCTTCTTTTGGAGCTTTTTCACAGCATCAAAACAGTCAAATAGGTTTTGAGAATGACCTCGCCTATGAACTCATACAAAAAAAACATGCCGGTCATAAAACAATCATCATAGAGCATGAAAGCCACAACATCGGGCAGTGCTACATTCCCAAAGAGATTTATGAGAACTTTATGCGAGGAAAGCTCATTATTTTACATACACCAATGGAGGAGAGAGTTGCAATCACCCACCATGAGTATGTTGCAAGTGCCATAAAAGAGTATACCGAGCATTACGGTGATGAGGGAGTTGACAAGTGGGCACAGAGAACACTTTTGAGCCTCAAAAAGATTCGAAAAAGACTTGGAAGTGAACGTCACCATACCTTGGAACTGCTTTTTAATGATGCTCTAGGCCGCTACAAAAAAGATGCAAATCTGGATGATTTCAAAGAGTTCATAGAGATTTTACTCAGAGACTACTATGATCCAATGTATGATTATCAAATACAAAAAACTCCCATAGAGATAGTTTTTGAGGGCAATGCTAAAAAGGTAAAAGAGTTTTTAGCAATAGAGTAAATTTGACACTCTGTCATATTTTCATGCTTAAGGCTATTTTTCTTCTATACTCTTTTTTAATTTACCTTAGGAAAGATTATGCAGACTCTCAAGAACATACAATTATTACTCAAAGATTCTTCTCTGGATTTATACAAAACTGTGACCTCTTCACTCAACAATGGCGGTGCTGTCACTTTTCAAATGCAGGATGCACTAGAGTTCGTTTTTTACAACAAATATACCAATGAGATTGAATTTCTTTCACACCTTTTTCAGACAAAATCCCTCACGCAGGAGGCTTTAGAGTGTTTTTTCAAACATATGATGTTTGACAAAGAGACCGCCCGTCATTTTGTGCAGTGGCAGAGAACAAAAAGCTCCTTTGTAGCCTGAATTTTTTGTAGAGAGTCAACATAGAAAAAATATTTTAGGCACAAATTATCATGTTTTCTGTATACTATAACTAATGAAATTACGATTATCTTTAATATTACTCTTATTTGTATTCCAACATACTGTTTTGATGGCTGCAGAGCCTATCCAGCCGATACCTCAGGAGATGGAAGTCAATGAGAAAAAAGCAGCCTTGGGAAAAGAACTTTTTTTTGACACTCTACTCTCCAAAGACAACACTGTAAACTGTGCAAGTTGTCATTTACTCCAAGATGGCGGTGATGACAATCTACCAGTCTCTTTTGGCATCAAAGGGCAAAAAGGTTCTGTGAATGCACCCACGGTCTATAATGCCGTTTTTAACTTCCGTCAGTTTTGGGATGGACGTGCGGCAAATCTTAAAGAGCAGGCGATGGGACCTGTAGAAAATCCCGTAGAGATGGGAAACAGCTTCAAAAATCTCATTGCAACACTTAAAAAAACTCCTTACAAAGCAAAATTTGATGCTATATATAAAGATGGCATTACAAAAAACAACATTGCCGATGCAATTGCCGAATATGAAAAAACACTCATCACTCCAGACTCTCCTTTTGACGAATATCTTAGAGGTAACAAGAATGCCCTCACGCAAGAGCAAAAAGAGGGCTATGAGCTTTTCAAAACAAAAGGATGTATCAGCTGTCATCAAGGTATCAATATCGGTGGCAATATGTACAATAAATTCGGAGTCTTTACAGATACGAATAGCTCAAATCTCGGTCGCTATAATGTGACACACAAAGAGAGGGACAAGCACTACTTTAAAGTTCCGTCTTTAAGAAATGTTGCAAGAACTGCACCCTATTTTCACGATGGACGTACCTATAGTCTGGAAGATGCTGTCTTCTCCATGGCACTCTACCAGCTTGGACGAAAGATAACACCCCAAGAGGTAGAGAAAATCGTTGCTTTTTTACACTCGCTTAATGGTAAACTTCCAAAAAATATTGAGCCATAGTCCATGCAAAATACAAATAAAATTGACCGTGTCAGCATACTTTTACTACTCTTTGTAGTACTAGTCTCCTCACTTTTTCTCTACCTCTATAAAATTGAAAAAAAGACAGAAAATCATAACAGCAGCCATGACAAAATTGTCTCACTTAAACTTATAGACAGGCAACTCAATGATTTTTCCATCGATTTAAATAATCTAAGTAATTATGATACTGTAAATCATGACCTCTCAAAATTTAAAATCATACTCCATACATTAGAAAAAAACCTCCATACTGTTTATCCTAACAACATTGTTTTGCAACAACAACTCCAAAGAACAGAAAAAATCTTTCGTAAAAAAGCGGAAAATTTAGAGTATTTTAAATCGCTCAACTCATCACTCATCAGCGGATCGCACTTTTTGTATGATTTACAGCGTACTATAGCAGATAACAAAAAAATCACAACAAAAACAAAAAGTCTTGTAAATGAAGCACTTTTTTACCTTTTACGATATACAAGTAGTGATTACATAGACAAAAGTTATGTCGAACAAAAGATAGAAGCACTCAACAAGCTTTCCCAGCAAAACAGACAACATCTCATTCAAAACTTTTACAAACAGTCTAGCATTATGCTCAATACTCTTGACGCACTTAAAGAGACCTCTTCTGAAATACATCGTTCAGGGCTCTATAAGCTTTTAACAGTGCTACATACAAAATTGGACACTATTTACAAGCAAGATATTTTTATTCAAAAAATCATTGTGCTCTTCTTCTTTATTTTTACTATTCTTGTTCTGCTTGCGCTTTTAGTAAGCCACTACTTCTCACTTAAGCGAGAAAAAGAGCTCTACGCCTTTAAATATGCAGTAGAGCATAGTGATAATACCATTGTCATTACAGATACAGATAGACACATTACTTTTGTCAACGAAGGCTTTGAGAAGGCAACGGGTTACACAAAAGAAGAAGCACTCGGTCAAAATCCAAATATCTTAAAGTCCGGCGAACAGGATGAAAATTTTTACAAAGAGCTCAATACAAAACTTAACAAAGGTGAAAAGTGGGAAGGACAATTTATCAACAAACGCAAAGATGGCTCACTCTACTACGAAAAGGCCTCCATTGTTCCTATAATGTTAAATGGCAAACTCATGAGCTATCTGGCAATCAAACTCAATATCACAGAGTATGTTGAACAAAACAGAAAGCTTGAACAGGCTGCAAGCGTATTTGAAAATACTGAAGAGGCCATCATTATATCTGATCAAGCAGGTTTGGTAAGTTCCATAAACAGTGCCTTTACAAATATATATGGCTATACGATAGATGATGTGCTAGGCAAAAGTCTCAACATTCTACATTCTGGTTTTCAAGATAAATATTTTTATGAAGAGATGTGGGATAAAATCAATAAAAATGGCCTCTGGAGAGGAAAGTTCATAAACAAATCAAAAAACGGTGAAACCATCCCTGTATGGACAACCATCAAAAAAATCGTTGACCATAAAGGCAAGGTAATTAACTATACTGCCATTCAGACTGATCTGCGTGAGATAGAAGAGTCCCAGGCAAAAGCTGACTATCTTGCTTATCATGATGCACTCACAGGACTTTATAACCGTGTGAGCTTCGAGGAGTACCTCTCCCATGCCCTTGCAATCGCAAAACGCAATGAACATCTTCTTTCTATCTTTTTTATTGATCTTGACCGATTTAAGGTTATAAATGACACACTTGGACATGACATAGGCAATCAGGTGCTCATTACAATTGCCTCACGATTAAAAGCAGTGCTGCGGGAGAGTGACTTTATTTCTCGATGGGGTGGAGATGAGTTTGTTGTCATTCTTGAAAATGTTCTAAGTACGAGTGACACAGCCGTTATTGCCACTAATCTCATCAATGCACTTAAAGAGCCTATGGAGACAAATGGGCATCACCTGATAACTACTGCAAGTATTGGGATAGCCCTCTACCCTGAAAACGGTACTGATGCCAACACCTTAATAAAGCATGCCGACAGTGCTATGTACCAAGCTAAAGATTCAGGAAAAAACAATTTCTCTTACTATACTACCGAGCTTTCTGAACAAATACAAAGCAAACTCGACATTGACATGGCTCTGCATAATGCAGTACAAAACAATGAAATCTATATGGTCTTTCAGCCACAATATAATCTAAAAAACAGAAAAATCATAGCAATAGAATCGCTCGTACGCTGGAAAAATGCAAAACTCGGTTTTATTCCACCGGATAAATTCATTCCAGTTGCCGAAGACAGTGGAACCATCGTTCCTCTTGGGTATTTTATCTTTGAAGAGTCCTGCAAAGCCTATAAAAAAATGAAAGAAAATGCTGTTACTCTAAGTCATATAGCTATCAATGTCTCAAGCATTCAGTTTAAAGAGCCACATCTTTTAGAGACATTCATCTCTATTGCAAAGCGCCATAACATTGAGCCTACAGAAATTGAGATAGAAATCACAGAACGCTTTTTGATGGAGCATACGGTCGCAAACATCAATCTACTGCAGAACTTTAGAAACTATGGCTTTCAAATCTCCATCGATGACTTTGGGACAGGCTACTCCTCTATGTCCTATCTTAAACAGCTTCCAGTCGATACCATCAAAATAGACAAATCTTTTGTAGATGATATCAAAGAGGGAAGTGATGACAATGTCATTATCGAAGCTATCATCGCCCTTTCTAAAACTTTAGGCTATAGCATCGTAGCAGAAGGAATCGAGACAGAAGAACAGGAAACTTTCTTGGCAAGTGTAGATTGTGACATAGGACAAGGATATCTCTTCTCTAGACCAATAAGCTGCGATGAGATTATTTCAAGGTTCTCTTCTTAGGCAACTTCACTATAAAAGTGAAATCTGTTTTTTCCTGCCTGTTTTGCTCTATACATTGCAAGGTCAGCTCGTTTCTTAATGTCAAACTCATTTTTTGCAAGATTTCGCAACTCACTTTCATTCTTGTACGTGGCAACACAAACAAACTCATCACCGCCAAGTCTGTATGTATTTTCAATGATACTCTGCAGCCTTTTGGATGCTTCTATCAAAACCATATCTCCGATATCATGTCCGTACACATCGTTAATCTAAAGACAAATGTTTTATGAGAAAATATTGCGGGGAGAAGTATCCAAACCCTAAAAAGGGTTTAGATATTATTTTGCTAATGCAGCCTTAGAAGCATCAACAACTGCAGCAAATGCAGCTGTATCGTTCATTGCCATGTCAGCAAGAATTTTACGATCAAGTTCGATACCAGATTTATGAAGACCATTCATAAAAGTTGAGTAGTTCATGCCGTTAAGACGACATGCTGCATTGATACGGATGATCCATAATTTACGGAACTCACGTTTCTTCTGCTTTCTGTCACGGAATGCGTACATTAATGAGCGTTCAATCTGCTCTTTAGCTTTTCTAAAGTGTTTACGGCGACCGCTGTAAAAACCTTTCGCTAATTTTAATATTTTCTTGTGTCTTCTTCTACGAACAACACCTGTTTTAACTCTTGGCATATTCTTTCCTTTTTTCTTTACCCAGCTACTTTTGTAGTCAAGGTGCCACAACTATGGTGGTCTTGCCCAACTTTTAAAATAAGTTGGAGATGTAATGAGAAACTAAAACTTAGTTAATCATATCCTTAATGTTTTTTTCATCAGTTTTTGCAATTACTTTTGGTGAATTTTGTCCACGGCGAGTTCCTGCATCCTGTTTTGTAAGAATGTGGCTTCTAAACGCTGTTCCACGTTTAACTTGACCATTTTTCTTAACTTTAAAACGCTTTACAGCGCCTTTTACCGATTTCATTTTTGGCATCGATAATCCTTTTCGTAAAATTTGGGAACGCAATTATACCCAAACTTTTCTAATTTTTTGCTATACTTCACTTATGATTATAAATAATTCCATACAACATGTACAAAATGCTCTCAAAGACCTCGATGATGAAGTCCAAAAAATACTTCTAAACTGGGATATTCCCCTTAATGAAAAAGACAATCTGATGCTCCCAATTCTGCAGCAGAAAAAAGTCCTCGCCCAGACTCTTGAGGATCTGGAGTACCTCAAAGCACACCCACCAAAGCCAAACCAACCCTGCGGCATCTCGAAATATAGAGATGATTAAGGGTACTCTTAAGCTAAATTCACTATAATTTCACCGCTTCTCTTTAGACCTGTGCAATAGGGCTGTGAGATAATGTGTCAGGGTAGGAATACAGCAGCACATCTTACTTCCTTATGTGCCGCAGCCATCTGGAGAGAGGCACCTTTAAAACAATAAAAAGAAAAACTATGCTCTACATAGTAACCGCACTTAAACCTGAAGCGCAAGCTTTTGTGGACCACTACAAACTTAAAAAATCAAAACTCAATAATTTTACAATCTTTTCTAATAAAACCATCAGACTTATCATCTCCGGCATCGGCGTAGAAAAA
Organism: Sulfurimonas sp.; assembly: GCA_027038255.1. GTDB lineage: Bacteria > Campylobacterota > Campylobacteria > Campylobacterales > Sulfurimonadaceae > Sulfurimonas. The sequence continues at coordinate 8,140 of JALVXQ010000038.1, forward strand.
GCACGTCTTGCCACGCAAATACTCATTAACAACTTTGACATTACAGATGAAGATACCTACCTTAATGTCGGCATTTGCGCTGCTGCACACGACTATGCCATCGGCGAGCTTATCGAATGTGGCGGCGTTGTCTATGAAGAGTTGGAGTACATTTTCAACTCCGACAAGCCTCTTATCTACTGCGCAAAAAATGAAGCAAACTCTGCAATATATCCGCTTGTCGATATGGAAAGTTACGGTTTTTATGATGCTGTTGTGCATAATCCTGCCATTAAAAAGTTTCATATTATCAAAGTTGTAAGTGACCATTTTGAGCCAGAGAAAGTAACAAAAGAGGAGACAAAATCACTTCTTTTTAATGTGATTGATGCTATAAATGAGACTATAAAATAATCAGGAATATTTATGAAGATTTTTTTACTTCTTTTTACGCTCTTTTTTACACTTCACGCAAGTCAAAACATTACAGATGCTGCACTCAAAAAAATGATAGGACGTATGCTCATTGTCGGTTTTGACACACAGTTCGTCGATGAAAACTCTCAAATCGTCAAAGATATGCAGCAGTATAACTTGGGCGGTGTCATTCTATTTGACAGATTTTACTCCGATAGAAACAAAACTAAGAACATCTCCTCTCCTGAACAGCTGCGTGAGCTGACAAAAGAGCTGGGGCACTTCTCACGCAAGCCACTTTTCATCGCCGTAGACCAAGAGGGCGGCAGAGTGGCACGGCTCAAACCGAAGTACGGTTTTTTAGAGATTGCCTCAGCCAAAGCGCTCGGCTCACTGCCAGATAAATTTGCAAAAGAGGCCTATGCAAAAAATGCAAAAATGCTGCGTGAGTGCGGCATTAACATGAACTTCGCACCCGTTGTCGATCTGGCAGTCAATCCTAAGAACAAAGTCATCGTCGGCTTGGAACGCTCTTATGGCAAAGATCCCAAAAAAGTGGCACACTATGCGGGCATCATGATAGATGCACAGACAAAAGAGAGTGTCATCTCCGTTTTAAAACACTTTCCTGGTCACGGCTCTTCGCTAGGTGACTCGCACAAAGGTTTTGTAGACATCACAAAAACATGGAGCAAAAAAGAGCTAGAGCCTTATAAAATTTTGCTGCGTGAGGGCAAGGTCGATGCCATCATGACCGCACATGTCTTTAACAAACATCTCGATGCCACTTACCCTGCAACCCTCTCACGCAAAGTAAACACAAAGCTCCTGCGTGAACAACTTGGATTTCGCGGTGTTATCATCAGTGACGATATGCAGATGAAAGCCATCAGCGCACACTACTCGCTCAAAGAGGCAACAACACTCGCCATCAATGCAGGTGTGGACATTTTACTCTTTGGAAACCAGCTTGCATACAACTCAACACAAGAGATAGTAAAGACCATCTTCACGCAAGTAAAAAACGGTAGCATTCCCCTTAAACGTATCCAAGAAGCCAATGCAAAGATAGCAAACCTGCATACAAAAAACGCCATCATACAAAAACCCATTCTCTTCACGCAAAAACGCATCGATATGACAAAGGCTTACATCAAAAAGCACTACGGACTCAATGTTAAAAATATTCAAATCAAACCCAAAATTATTGTCCTACACTGGACGGCAGAGCCCAGTTTTGATGCAAGTTTCAAACGACTCTACCCTGAAAAACTCTTTTCAGACAGAAAAGATATCGCCGCGGCCTCACTGCTCAATGTCTCCTCTCAGTTTCTAGTAGCGCGAGATGGCACTATCTATCAGCTAATGCCAGACAACTGGATGGCACGCCATGTCATAGGGCTCAACTATTCGGCTATCGGTGTGGAAAATGTCGGCGGAAAAGGCAATAAAAAAGAGGATCTTACACCTGCACAAGTGCAGGCAAACATCCATCTTGTGAAGTATCTTAAAGCAAAATATCCAAGTATTAGCTACCTCATCGGGCACTTGGAGTACAGAGAAATGGAAAAAAACCCTTTATGGCTTGAACGCGACCAAAGTTACAGAACGAAAAAAGCTGATCCAGGAGAAAAATTTATGAAAGCGGTGCGTGCAGGCGTAAACGATCTGCATCTCAAATTGCCAAATGAATAGTGCTTTTTCAACCCTTGACTGGTTCGTTTTCCTTACTTACTTTTTAATTCTTGCCATCAGCTCCTACCTCTTCTCGCAGGTCAGTATCAGATCCTCACGCGACTACTTTACTGCGTCCAACACCATGCCGCTCTTCGCTGTTGCCATCTCCATCGTCGCAACAAGCCAATCGGCTGCAACCTTTTTAGGTGCACCGGAGTTCTCTTACGCCCATGATTTTACCTTCATTGGTTTTTACATCTCTGCGCTTGTAGCGGTTCTCTTCATTGCCAAATATTTTGTACCGAAATTTTATGAGATGCGGGCTGTTACGGTCTATGAGTTGCTAGAGAAACGCTACGGCGGCAGAGCAAAACGCGATGCCGGAATCATGTTCCTGCTTGGGCGTATTATGGCAAGTGGAGCACGGCTCTACATCGGTGCGCTTGCGATTAGTATGATTCTGTTTTTGGATATCAGCTTTTTGCATATGTTTATCTCTATTCTTATCTTAATAGTCGGCGCACTGCTCTACACCTATTTTGGCGGCATCAAGTCCATCATCTTCTCTGATGTCATTCAAGCCATTACCTATGTCGGAGCGGGGATTTTAGTCTTTTACTATCTTTACATCTCTTTGCATGGTGTTGACATCATGGCGGTGCTTGAAAAAGCAGATAAACTACGCGTTCTTGATACCTCTTTAGATGGAAAGTTCAGCATTTTTGCCCTGCTCTCAGGCTGGCTGCTGCTCAACATCGCTGCTTTCGGGCTTGACCAAGATATGGCGCAACGGGTGCTGAGCTGTAAAAACGGCGCAGACGCTTCGAAGTCACTCATCCTCTCTATTCTTATCACCATCCCCATTGTGCTGCTCTTTTTAGGTATCGGCGCACTGCTCTTTGTGCACTACCAGACCATGCAGGTTACGCAAAGTTTCAAAGGGGAGAGCATCACCATCTTTATGTACTACATCTTAAACGAGATGCCCTCAGGACTTCGCGGACTTGTCACTGTCGGAGCAATTGCGGCAGCCCTCTCAAGCACCAACTCTGTTTTGGGCGCTATGGCTTCGGTTGCCATTGAAGATATGTACAAGCCTTTCAAGCTCAAAAAAGCACCTGAAACTTCAGAGCTGCACTTCGTCAAAGCCTCACGCAGAGCCGTTTTGTTTTTTGCTTTTGTGCTCACACTTATGGCAGTTGTAAGCTACTTCTGGCAGAGAAACAGTGACCTTTCCCTTATCGGCTTTGCTCTTGGTATCATGGCCTTTGCCTATGCCGGATTGCTCGGTGTTTTCTTCTCGGTCATCTTTACAAAAAGAGGGAGTGCTGCTCTTGTTCCCTTTGCACTCATCGGGGGATTTCTTACGGTGTTAGCCTTACAGCCCTACATCTTTGGCGTGAGCATAGGATTTGCTTGGCAGATACTCATCGGGACTCTTGTCTCTTTTACAATCATGCAGTTAGGAAGTAAAAAATGAGCGAACTCTACATCGGTGTTATGAGTGGGACGAGTCTGGACGGAGTGGATATTGCACTCTGTAAGATAGATGAAAAAGAGTGCAAGCTGCTCGCTTCTTATGAGCATCCTTTTCCATCCACACTCAAAGAAGAAGTTCTGCACACAATCACGCACGCAGTCACCTTGCAAACGATTGGTGAACTTGACATCAAACTCGGCAGACTTTTTGCCAAAGCCATCAACACTTTTATAGAGAAAAACACCCTTCTGCGTGGGCAGATCAGAGCCATCGGGCTGCATGGACAGACACTCTGGCATGCACCAAACTCGTCTTACCCTTTTTCTATGCAGTTAGGTTCTGCCAATGAGGTTGCTTCGGCAGTCGGCATAGATGTCATTGCAGATTTTCGTGGAGCAGATGTTGCAAACGGCGGTGAGGGTGCCCCTTTTGCTCCTGCTTTTCATCAGGAGATATTCTCTCATCTTGGGAGTAACATCGCCGTTGTTAACATTGGCGGTATGGCAAATATCAGCTATCTAGGCGAAGAGCTACTTGGCTGGGACATCGGCTGTGGGAATGTTTTGATGGACAGTTTTATGCAAAGAGCGCAAAACGGAGCGTATGATAAAGAGGGTGCTTTTGCAAAAAGCGGCAGCGTAAATATGGAACTGCTTCAAGCCATGCTCAAAGACGAATATTTCACAAAACTACCGCCAAAAAGTACGGGACGGGAGTATTTTAATGAAGCGTGGCTTGATGCGTACCTACAAGATTTTCAAGCTATGAACGATGCAGATATTCAAAGAACACTGCTTGAGCTTACTGCCGTAACTATTGCCAATGAAGCCAACAGACTTCACGTAGAGAAACTCATCATCTGCGGCGGCGGAGCAAAAAACAATTTTTTAATGCAGCGGCTTGACGTTCTCTGCCGCGCGGAAGTTTCAAAGAGTGATACCTATGGCGTGAGCAGTGATTTTCTTGAAGCGATGATATTTGCCTGGCTTGCCTACAAAAGGGTCCATCGTGAAACAGTCAATCTCAAATCAGTCACAGGTGCCAATAAAAATGCCATTTTAGGAGCCTATTATGCAGCAAATTAAAAAGTTTTTAGCAGCCACACCATACAGAGAGTATGCCCTAACAGTCGCTTCTGCCGATGCGAGTTTTCGCAAATATTACCGTCTCACGCAAGGAGAGAAAACATTTCTCTTAATGGACAGTTCCCTTGAAAAGGAGTCTCTCAACCCCTTTTTGGATGTCACGCAGCGCCTCACGCAAGTGGGTGTTGCCGTACCTAAAATTTATGAGCAGAATCTTGAACTGGGGTATCTCATCATCGAAGATTTTGGCAATTCGCATCTACTCAATGTTTTAAATGAGAGCAATTTCAAAGAACTCTATAAAAAAGCGATAGAAGAGATGATAAGGATGCAAAAAGCCGATGCAAAAGGATTGCCGCTCTACGACAAAACCTTTTTGCATTTTGAGATGGATCTGATGCGGGAGTGGTACATTGAAAAACATCTTGCACGCAGCCTCACGCAGGAACAAAAAAAGCTGCTTGCAGACTCACTTGATGCAATCTCAAATACTGTTCTCACGCAGCCGCAAGGTCTTTTTGTGCATAGAGATTACCACTCACGCAACATTATGCTGCGTGAGGACGGCTCACTTGGCATAATTGATTATCAAGATGCGATGAATGGCGCGCTTTTGTATGATCTGGTCTCGCTGCTTAAAGACTGTTACATTGCCTTTGACAGAGAGAGCATTCAAGAGTTGGTGCTTTACTTTAAAGAGAGAGCCGGTGTGGCTGTAAGCGATTCCGAGTTTATAAAATGGTTTGATTTTATGGGTATGCAACGCCACATTAAAGTGCTTGGCATCTTTGCACGCCTCTCTTTGCGTGACGGCAAGGACAGCTACCTTAAAGATATTCCTCTCACGCTTGCCTATACGCTCGATGCAGCAAAGCGATATGAAAAGACAAAGCCGCTTGCCAAACTGCTTGAGAAACTCACGCAATGAAGGCGATGATACTTGCAGCCGGTCGAGGCGAGCGTATGCGTCCACTGACAGACACCCTGCCAAAACCACTTTTAGAGGTGCACGGCAAGCCTTTAATTATGCATCATTTAGAAAATCTCTCAAAGAGCGGTTTTAGAGATGTCATCATAAACATCGCACACTTAGGCTATAAAATCCCGGAAGCTTTGGGTGACGGCTCACGCTGGGGCTTGAATATCACCTACTCCGATGAGCAAAAAAGCGGTGCACTTGAATCACTTGGCGGAATCGTGAAAGCGCTGCCATTGTTAGGTGATGAAACTTTTTTGGTCGTTAATGGCGATATCTTTTGTGATTATAAATTTAAGCGAGACTTCGACTTGGGCAAGAAGATGGCACATCTTATTCTCGTGCCCAATCCACCACATAACGAAAAAGGGGATTTTGGCTTAGAGGACTCTTTAGTTTGTAATAAAAGTGATAACATGGTCACTTTTTCAGGAATAGGATACTATAATCCAAAAATATTTACAAATTCAGAACCGACAAAAGCCCCTCTGGCACCACTCCTGCGTGAGATGATAGAGAAAAAAGAGATTTCAGGAGAGTTGTATAGAGGTATTTGGCACGACATCGGTACACCCCAAAGGTTACAAAAAATAAATGAGAATTTTTAGCGCCCTACTTTTACTTACGCTCACAAGTCAGCTTTTTGCAAAATACACCTTGGATAACTGCAGTTTTAAAAACCCACACTATACGGATATTTGCAAGCAGGTCGTCAAACGTGGCGTGAGTTATCAGTATGCCAACAAGTTTCTGCTCTCCTATTTCAAAACACAAAAGTATGATGAAATAACTTGGAAATACATTCAGCCTTCAAAGATAAAATACCATCAAAAAAAAGAGAAGCAGGCAAATAATGTTCTTGTCAAATTTGTTCCCAAAATGGTAAAAAATCTCCAAGAGTATAAACACGCTTACGATTTGGCTGAGCTGAAATATGGTGTTAACAGAGAGATTATTGCGGCTATTTTACTCAAAGAGACAAAACTCGGTAAAATCAAACCGACACACGATGCCTTCATCGTCTTTAACACCATCCTAACCCGTACCAAACCAAAAACCTCACGGGACAAATGGCTGCTCAATATGAGCAAGACAAATATGGCTGCAATTATAGAGCACTGCTACAAAGAAAAAGTAGCTCCCGAGCAGTGTAACTTGCCGAGTTCCTACGCCGGAGCGGTTGGCATACCACAGTTTATGCCCAACAGTTTTATCTATACGGACAGCTTTGACGGCAAAGTGGCAGATTTAACAAAGATGGAAGATGCCATTTTATCTGCTGCAAAGTTTTTACATAAAAAAGCGAAGTTCACCAAGCTCATCGATTGGAAAAAGATGCCAGATATAAAGAAGGTGGAGAGCCAATGGTATGCTTTTGAGTTTGAAAATGAGAACTGCTCTTTTGTACATGAGAAGAACAAAAAAACAGGTAAAAAGTACCAGTGTTTTACAAAAGGAAAACCGGAGCTGAACTATCTGCGTGAGTATGTTGCAAAAATCATGCGCTACAACAACTCCTCAAACTATGCCATTGGTGTTATCCGCCTCGCGTATGAAGCCCACAAAGAACTCATAAAGAAACATTAACTCATGACTGAAGCTGTAAAATCTCTTTATTGATTGTATTGATGAGCTTTTCCCCTGCCTGAGAGGAGATAATGCCGTGTTTCATGGACTCCTGAATGGAATCTTTCTCTTTGAGCAGTAACCTTTTAAAAGAGGTCTTAAACTCATAATCTTTAACCTTGGGATCATGGGCTATCTCTTCTATAATTGTTTTGGCTTGTTCAATATCTTTGGTGTAGTGTTTAGACAAGATTGTATAGACATGCTTTGATATGAGCGCTTCATCATACATCACCTCCAACTCCTGCGATGCACCGTTAATCGCTATAAGTTTGCCTTTTTCTATCTCATAGGTATCAAGGTTTTTATCTCTGCCCCCAATATGCATAATACTTAAAAGTTTACCGATGGAGAGTCCCTGCACAATCAAAGAAAAACCGACAACACCAAAGGTCATGACCAAAATGATATCTCTGTACTCATACTCCTTTGGAATGGCAAGCGCCAAGGCCATAGCAAGTGCGCCTCTTACGCCTCCCCAAATGAAAACTGCCTGCCATTTAAAGCTGATTTTTTTGTCAAATGTGTTTACAAACTGTGTCAAAACAGTAACAGATATGATCCTCCCAATGAGTACCGCAACAATAGCTATGGCAATATAATGTATGTTCGTAAAAATATTTGTAATGCCGACTTCCAAACCGATGATAAAAAAGACGATAGAGTTAATGACAAAAGCGATGTAATCCCAAAAATCTTTAACAGAAACCCGTGTTGTAGGGCTCATGCCTATTTTTGTTCCATAATTTCCAACCATCAACCCCGCAACAATGACGGCAATCACACCTGACACATCAAAGTACTCTGCTACGATGTATGTCAAATAGGTTACAATCGTTGTAAGTGTTATCTCAATGAGATGATCATCCACAAGGGCTGTAATTCTTGAAAAAGTAAGCCCCAAAATAGCCCCCGTAATCGCACCGCCAAAAGCAACAATCACAAACTCTTTAAGACTATGAATAAAACTAAAATCGCTATGTGTTGTAATAGCAGCAAGAACGATGCCATAGACAACAACAGAGACACCATCGTTAAAGAGGCTTTCGCCTTCAATGATGGATGAAAGGCGCGGGGGAACACCAAGCTGCTTGAAAATTGCCAGTACTGAGATGGGGTCGGTAGAAGAGATGACAGCACCAAAAAGCAGACAGGCAATTAACGGCATTGTCGTGTCTATACCAAAGAATGTAAATGAACTGTGGAGTAAAAATCCTGTAGTCAGTACCGCGATGATGACTCCAAAAATGGCATAGGTCAAAATGGGTTTAGAATTCTCTTTTAATTCATGGGCATTGAGATTAAATGCCGCTTCAAAAAGCAGTGGTGGCAGAAGCACATTAAAAATCAACTCGGGTGTGAGTCGAATGTCGGGAAATATATCAAAAAAACTTAAAAGAATTCCGGCAAATATCAGTGCTATCGTATAAGGAAGCTTGCTATAGTAACGAACCCCCATAGCAACAGATATGATTACCATTAACAGTAAAATTATCTCTGTCTCTATTGGAGATTCCATACGCTTTGTCCTTTGCTATTTTTCACTTAAAATGACAAGTTCTAAAGAACCGCTGACGTAGTTGGCAAAGAATGTGAGGAGTTCTAAATCTTCGTTGCCAAAATCAAATCTTTTTTTATTAAGAAGCTGCATAATACCCATAACATTACGTTTAGAGTCAAAAATAGGCACGGTAATCATATTTTTTGTTGTGTAACCGCTTTTCTTATCTATATTTGGCAAGAAGTGCTCATCTTCATAAGGATTATTCACTATCTGCGGTTTTTTTGTTTTGTATGTCATACCAACTACACCGGAATCGAGGCCTATGACAATTCTGCCTATGCCATCACTCAGTTTTGTCCATAAAATCCTATCTTCATAATCAACAATAAATATCGAGCATCTCTCTGCATCAACCAAACTTTTTGCCTCTTCGGAGATGAGTTCTAAAACATTCTCCATATCATCCATCGACATAAGTCTTTTTCCAAATTCAGCAATTTGATTAAATTTTTTCATCTAAATCCTCTCTAATATATGTGTTTAAAAGTTCTAAAAATCCGCTTACATAATGTGCAAAAAATATCATAAATTTCACATCCGCTTCATCGAAACCGCCCTCTTTGTTTAAGAGTTCCAAAACACCGATGACCTTCCGCTGGGAGTTAAATATGGGAGCGGTTACGATATTTTCGGTTTTATATCCTGTGCGTTCATCCACTTCTGCCAAAAATTCTGCATGCTTATAGGCATCATTTGCAATGACTGGTTTTTTAATTTTTATAGTATAACTAACCAAACCTTTATTTGCCGGTAAAATTATCTTATCTACACCATCTGCCAAAGTTGTCCAGAGTTCGTGTTTGAGATTA
>JALVXQ010000039.1 GCA_027038255.1 Sulfurimonas sp.
GTAAAAAGCGTAAAAAAATAAAGGGCGTTCAGGCGAGAGAGTTGATAAACTTCTCGTAGAAGTCCCTAATGGCATTAAGCTCGGTTTCTGGTGCTATTTGGTCAAGACCGAACTTCTTGACGGCGATTTTCCAAGCCTCATTGAAGTCCATGTAGCCCTTCTTAACTAGGGTCTTGTAGAGCCAGTTACCCGCCGAGATGAAAGCACCATAGAAGTTGGACGGTATCTTAGTGTTCATGGCGAGGAACTTTCTAACTTCCTTACTGATAGTTCCGTAAACCGTCCTACCACTAATCCATGCGGTAGTCTGCTTGTGAGCCTTTTCCATAGCGAGTTCGTCGCTAAGACCCATTCCCTTAGCAATCATATACGCTTTCTGCTTATACCTAACGGTAGAGGTTGCGGGAGTTCTCCTCTTAGCCATTTAAACCACCTCCTCATGCGGTAGCGGAGGCCTCAGCCTCCTTTATTTGAGCTGGAGTTTCGTTAGCCTTGTTCGACATCGCACCTACGCCAAAAACGTCCTCAACCATCTTCTTAGCGAGGTCGTAGGCCTTAGTGCCATTAATGAAGTAGCGACCAACGTAGCTGTCTATGTTGTTACCAACGTCTTCCTTACTAACGCCTTCCTTAACTAGGAGCTTAAAGATAGTCTGAGCAAGTGCATAGAAACTAGGCCTTATGGCTCCCTGAACTCCCTTCCTGTCGAGGAACTCTTTAACTCTCTTCCTAAGGGCAATGTAGCCACCCTGTCCGATAGCATACTCATAGGCGAAGAGTTCTGCCGTCCCTTCAGAACCACCAACGCCCTCGGCAACGTGCTTCATTTTGTTGCTATACTTCAAAATGCTAATGGCGTCGAAGTTCCTATTCCTTCTAGCCATTAAACCTCACCTCCAAACATGGGTTTTCAAGTATAAGTTCTAAGAAGAGGTATATATAATTTTCGCCTGTATAGGGTGCAGGCTAATAGTAGCTCAACAATGATACATATAATTGTTCTTGTTCTACTACTACATTTTGAGTAGCGTATTCTGGAATAAATTGATAAGGAGAGCCTACTGGTTCTCCCCTCCTAACTACAATTACTGAAATTGACCGCATTTCTGAAACCCCCTTATAGTATTATCGTATTTGGATAATAGTCTGATGTAGTGTATTTAACACCGTAAACACCACGAACTATACGCCCTATTTGTGGGTCGTAAGTGTAAAACGCTGGTTTTCCGCCCTCATTTACTAGTAGTAAGTTCCATGCGTGCCCACCAACATGACCCATTATGTCCCTGTATTCTCCAGATGCTACTGCAACACCATTTATCAAGAATACCTCTGACATATGGCACTTGAACGTAAATGCAAAATCATCGCAGTCAAAGTATTCCTTAACGTATGAAAGCCACTTAGTAAAGTCAATCTTAGTTAGCTTTTCCCACGTATCTAGTTTTGGTGCTCTGTATTTACCGTCATACATGACTATTCTCATGCTACTAGGGTCTCCGCCTTCTTCACGTATTTGATTGAATAGGGCTTTCTTAACTTCGTCTGCGTTAAAGCTAGCCATTGTATCGCTTAATATCGCATTTTGGAGTTCCCTAACAAATATTTCTATTTCATAGAGGTCTTTTGGGTCTTCTAATAGTCCTAAAAGGCGTTTAGCAAGTCCAAACACCAACGACCTAAGCATTTTTTCCACCCCCTATCGTGTATCACATTAGCATGAGCAATACATCTATCTCTACCTTTTTGTAAGGCGGTATAGTTGATAAATTGGGGCTTATAGTCCCTATTAACTGTCCGTCGCTGTCATAAATGCCAACTTTATTGTAAGTTATTTGGTTCTTAGTGTTGTTTATGAATGTTGCTTTTACATAGTAGCCTTCTTCGGTCATTCCAGCCTCGTCCACCGAGCACTCGCCAACTACTTCGCTGTCATTAAGTAGAACTACTCTAACGCTCTTCAAATACTGATTTGCTATAAGATTAAAAGCCTTTTTAACCCACCCCGTATCATAAACTAGGTTCAGCATTTTATATCACCCACTATTAGAAAAGTGTAAAAGTAGATTTAAGTTTTTCGTAGTCGCATACGCACAACAAAAGTGTTACGTTTTAATCAAAAGTAACACTTTTTGCGTGTGTATGAAGACATAGAGCTGGAACAGTAGCATGAAGAGTAATCCCGTGAAATACTCTAGAACGTCGCCCAATGTCGAAACAGGGTTCTCTGGTTCTTGGATTTCATAAATCATGAACACCATAAAAATGAAAAATCCAAATGGCAGAGTAATCGGCGTTATTAGGCCTAATATGGCGTGTATTATGCTGTCTTTATCGTCAAACAGGTATTCTCGCACTAGCACCACCCAAGGCACTAGCACTTTGTAGGACTGGTAGAACCCAATCCACTTCCATAGTGGACGCTGAACTCTTGTGCTCTAGGTCAAAAATATCCTCAAAGTAACTAACTCCTGCCGTAGTCTCTATTGTAACCTTATTGAAGTCATACTCGTCCGCACTACTGTCTTTTGCGTGAACTATGACTTGAGAACCAACTAGTTCTACGGTTATGCTCAAAGTCTTGATTTTCTGAGTTCCATTGTAAACTCCAAGAACAAAAGCTCCAGAGCGTAGTTTATCGTAAATCCAGCTAGCTACGGCTTGTGCTCCCATTGGAGTTACATATCCAGTTCCAGTTACAACTGCCATAGTTCCTACCACCTCAGTAAATATGTAAGAGAAAAGCAGATTTAAATATTTTGCTCCAAATAGTCTATCAAATCGAGTTTAGTTACTTTGTAAAACTGCCCATTGAATATTTTACGCATTTGTTTAATGGTATTCACCATGTAATCCATTGCTTTCTCCCTAGATTTTTCCGATAAGTCCGTCCACTCCTCTTTGTCCATGCTAAGCACTTGAGTTACTAGTTCTTTGAACTCCACATAATCATAGACAGCTTTAATCGTCCAATAGTTGTCCGAGACTTCTAGTTGTTTGGATTTAGGCTCTAGTTTAAGTCCGTATGCGTATTCCTCAGTTGCATGACCTCCTCCGAACACTACTGGAGTTCCAGTAGCCATTGCTTCCAAAACGGGCATTCCTAATCCCTCTAACGACGAGGGAAACACAAAAACCTTAGCCTTACTCATTAGTCTAGCCTTACCGACGTCCGATACTATATCGCTACTAATCCACTTGAGCCTTCCCATTATTGGCAATGGCTTATCAGTAATTACAACTCCAGTAAGCCCTAAATCCTCCGAAATCATTCCAACCCACTTTATATTCTTTCTATCGTCCCAATATTGCCTTCCTAAGCCCATAATGTCATACTCCCACTTACCCCATTCGTTCTTAATGTTAAAAATCTCGGGTTCTATTGGATACGGTATTACGCCGTCCACTTTAACGCCTATTCTCTCAAAATTGCGTTTAACGAACTCTGATAGCGTGTAATTCCTGTCGAATAGCTCATTTACGAATTCAGCCACAAAGTCCTTAAATGGGTAAGTAACTGTATCTCCCCATAGCACATCAGTTAGCTTATGCTCCATTATTGCTGTATGAGTGCACCCTATATATACGTTCATAGCGTCTCTAACGTAGTGGTTTCTATGTATTACTTTAGCCCCTAGCTCGTCTTCCAGTATTTTTGAGACTATCTTAATGATATACTGAAAAGTTCCAATAAACCAATGGCGGTCGTAGTAAAGATTGAAAATGGGCATGGCTATCACCTTACCCAAACATTGCTTGGAGCTTTATTAATCCTTTAATATCGTCTATAAGCTCATTCATCTCTTCTTTGCCCTTTACTAGCATTGCATAAGCTTCGTAGATTAATGCAAAAACGTCCATAATGTCCTCACGTATGAATAATGGCCTATTGTTGGCTGGAATTTTAGTCCCGTCTTCCATGCAGTTGTAATTGACGTATAAAAAGAGCTGAAACTTATCACTCTCAAAAACCCACTCGTCCGTAATCAATTCACTAGGTTTGTTGTAAATTTCGCCAATCCTCTTAAATCCACGTATCGCTAGTGCTCTACGGTCTGCTAGAACCACGTTCTTATCGTTTCCTATTACGGTTATGTTTGCGGACTTAAACGTTCTCCTTTTGCCCAACAGTAAGTTCCTAGCCACTATTCCAGTTATGTAAGCTCCTATGCCATTACTCCTAATGTCCTTAACTATGTCTTCTACTAGCTCATGTGCCCAATCAACGAACTTATCTTCTGAGAATTCTTCTATTAACGTCTTCTCACTCATTTAAAACCCTCCTCCACTCTTCTATCGCCTTTTCAAGTCCCAAGTCTATGTTATACTCAGGCTTCCAGCCCAATAGTTTTCTAGCCTTAGTGTTATCGCCAATTAGAACTTTTATATCGGCTGGACGATAGTGGGTTCCCCA
>JALVXQ010000040.1 GCA_027038255.1 Sulfurimonas sp.
GTCTACCATTCGTTGGACTTCCAATAATTTTCATTGTTGCTTTATCTACATCCAGTTTTATTAAGTTTTCAGATAATCTACTTGCATCAAAAGTACCTATTACACCTCTCGAACTACTTGTTGAATATCCTTCTAGCGTAGATTTTATTATTTCTTCTTTATTAAGTTTAATAAAATCTAAATTAACTTTACTTAAACCAGAAGCTGTATGCGTAATTTTGGGTTCCAATACTTCTGTCGCTTTTGCAGTAACTTCTGCTACTTTCGTTGCTTTTGAACCAAATTTTATACTTTTTAAAATTTTTCCTCCAATTAAAGCATCTACTGAAGGGGTAACTAATTCTCCACCCATATAGGAATAGGATTGTTTATCCGCATTAAAATAATTATCTACCATATCTGCTGTGTCATAGCCAAACTTAATAGACTTATCAAAATTTTCTTTCCCTTCAATATAATATGATGGATTAATGTATCTTGTATTATCCATTAACCAAGTATTGCTTCTCATAAATCCACTTGTAACTCCTGCCCAAAAATTTGTAAAGCCATTACTATTTTTCCCTCTATCATATCCACTAATATCCACAAAATTAACCACATCTCCCTCATTCAAAACATACCGATTCAAACTCAAAGGATTACCAACACCACCCCTTTTCACATCAGCCTGTGTCCATCGACTCAACTCAGGCGAATAGTATCTAGCCCGTACATAATAAAGAGCCGAACTATCACTCTGTATTCCATGTTGACCAAGGTATTTAAATGGATTATCTACTCTGTTATCAGCAGAGAGTACAGCACCATAAGAGCTATAACGATAAGAGGCTTTTACAGCATTGTTTTTGTCTAGTAGAGCATTTGTGTTTCCTTGGTAGTCGTAAAGATAGACCAAAACCTCTCCATTGGCATCTACCGAGTAACCTAAACCATTTGTCCAAACATAATACTTCTGTATGTTATTTGAAGCATCTAGTTCTGCTAATGGTTTGGAAAGCCCCATTACATTATCTATAAGATATCGTTTGTTATTGACAGCTATTCGGTTACCCTCTGCGTCGTAGGTGTAATTATAGACATTTGCACCTATTGTAGCTTTGGTTAGTGTATCTGAAATGTCATACTCTAAAGTGTTCTGTTTACCATTATATTTGTAAGAGAGTAAGTTACCATTGTCGTCATAGCTAAAGTCTCCCTCATCACTTTTTGTAATTTGGTTAAAGGCATTGACTTCAAAGTTAAAGTTTTTGACTTTAGAGAGGTCAAGTGTTGCAGGGCTTGTCTCTTTGTTGTCGGTAATGTCTCCTACAGAGTTTCGTGTAAGCTCATTTGCAGAGATTAACTCTCCGTCTTTATCGTAATTTTTCAGGGTTAACAATCGACTGTTGTTATCATAGGTGTAGAGTGTGTATGCTCCATTGACATGCGTGGTTTTTACCAAGTTACCATTGCTATCATACTCAAAGAGTGTCTCACGATTTGCCCAGTCGGTTACTTTGGTTAGGTTGTTGTTCTCATCATAGGCATAAACTACTGCTTTACCATCAGGATAGATAAGCTTGTTTAGTCTTCTTGCTGTGTCATACTCATAAGTTACTGTGTTACCAAAAGTATCTGTTCTTGTTGCTACTTGGTCATTGATGTTGTAGGTGTAAGTAATAGTACCTTGTGCATCTGTTACTGTAAGAACATTACCAACCTCATCATAAGTGTAGCTTGTGTTGTTCTCTACTGCACCTTTGGTTTGAGATATTTTAGTAACTCTGTCTAAATCATCATAAGTAAAAGTGGTAACCACTCCGTTTGGTGTCTGTGTGCTTGTTACTCTGCCTATGATGTCATAGTTGTAGATATTTTCTTTGTTAAGAGGGTTTGTCTCTTTTACTAGATTGCCTAGGGCATCATACTCATAAGCATTGGTTGCACCTTTTGGGTCGGTTACCTTTGTAATGCGTCCAAGTGCATCATAGAGTGCTTGGGCTTTAATAGAACCTGAAAGTGTTGACTCTTGAAGTCGGTTAAGTGAGTCAAAAGAGAACTCTACACTTTTACCTGTGGCATTTTCTACTTTGGTTGGCATAGAGAGAGCATTATAGGTAGTTGTTGCTACCTCAACACCATCTGCATCTATGGTTTTGAATGGTCGATAAAGCTCATCGTATTTAGCTTGTACATCATTACCTTTGGCATCGGTTACTTTGATGATGTTTCCTACATTGTCGTATTCTAGTAAAAACTCATTACCTTTTGGGTCTATGACTTTAGATACTCGTCCAAAATCATCATACTCTTTTTTTGTCTCTCGTCCTAATGCATCTTTGGTAGCGATAACTCTACCCATAGCATCATAAGTAGTCTCTACTGTTGTACCATCTACTAGCGTTGTTTTGGTTAAGAGTCCATCGACATTATACTCCATAAGTACATTTCTACCTTTGGCATCGGTTATCTTTACAAGGTCTCCAAAACCATTGTACTCCATCTTGGTAGTGTAACCCATTGGGTTGGTTATTTTGGTTACTTTACTCTCTTTGTCATATTCGTAAGTAATGGTTCTACCTAGTGCATCTGTAATGGTTTTAACATTGCCTAAGCTGTTGTAAGCATAAGTAGTGGTTGCACCATTTGGCAAGGTAACCGTTTTAATTTGCCCTTTTGCATTGTAGGTATAAGTGACTACTTGATTTAAAGCATTGGTGATTTTTACAATCTGATTTTTTGCATTATACTCATACTTTGTTGTATTTCCGTCTGCATTAGTAACTTTAATAAGATTTTGATTTTTATCATAATTAAATGAAATTTTTTGTCCTAATGCATTGGTTTTAGATACTAAATTATTATTTTTATCATATTCATATAGTGTTATATTACCTTGTGGGTCAGTTGCTTTGGTTATAAGACCTGCACCGTTTCGCTCATAACTCCATGACTTACCATTGGTATCGGTTATTTTACTTACTTTGTTATTGGCATCATACTCAAAAGCTACATTTGTACCTGAACCCTCTATAGAGGTTGGTAAAAGCAGATGAAATTTATGAGTTCGTGTTACACCATCAGGATAAGTTACCTCTGTTTGATTAACAATAAAGTTTGCCAAGTCTCCTGTATAGACAAAAGTTGTTTGACTACCTGCACCATCTAGTTGAGAAACAACTCTACCTTGTGCGTCATAAGTGTTGGTTACATAAGCATTTCCATCATACCCAATAACTTTAGTTACCAAGTCACCTGAATATTCATAACTCTCTGTATTGCCATTTCTATTTGTATAAGAAGTTAGGTTTGCACCATCATAAGTATAAGTAATGCTGTTTCCTGCATTGTCTGTTATAGAGGTAATTTGAGAAGAACCATTTAATGTAACCAAGGCTAAAGCATTACCAAAGGTGTCTTTGATGTTCATAGTTGAACCACTATACTCAAAAACAAGTCCTAAGTTTTGTTTATTTGTAATACCTATAAGTTTTCCATTGGTATCAAACTTATACTTTGTACCTGAACTCTTAGTAACGACATACGCTCCTGCTTCAGTCGTCAAAGTATCAGTAGAGTAAACAGAAACCCAACCATTTTTAGCTTTGACAAACAGGTCTTTAGACTCACCACCACTCCAAGAGACTTTGATGTTGTTAATATCTGAAATATCCATCGTGCTAATAAGGTTAAACTTCCAACCTCTAATTGGTTCAAGTGAGTTATAACTTCTTTTTACTATTAAAGGAATACCTGCTGTTGGTATGACTAAATCGGTATGAGAAAATTGAAAGTTTCCAGATGAAATATCTACAGGGTCAGCAACTTGAGAAGTCCCTTTTATAAATGCATCTGTTCCTACCATTTCATTTTTTGTTGACTGTTTTAGTTCAGGAAAAAAGTTAATAACCAAAGTATTTTGAGGATTGATTGTTTTAGTAAAGAGTTTATTTTTTTCCTCTAAGACCTGTCCATTAGTATCAACTGCATAAACTGTATAGTTTATATCTAAAGCATGACTTACATTAGGGTTAATCACAGAAGGGAAAGTAATTGGAATTACACTATTTTTACCAGTAGCTGTATAGATTATATTATTATCTAATTTTGCTTCTACTTTATATCTACTTGCACCTTTTGCATTAATTACAAATTTACCTCCTGTAAAATTTTCCTTAAATTCGGCATTAACACTACCAAGTGATGTACCTGACGCTTCTGCTACAATGTCTGCAATGATGGATTTAAACTGTGCTACTAAATCACCTGAACCTGTTTTAATGGCTTTATCTGATAAAAGCAGTGCATAATCACTATAAAGAATATTTTGATTATACCCTTGAGCAATAACAGGTAGCACATTTATATCAGTATTATCAACAGCTGTTCTTGCTTTTTTAATAACATCTTTATCGTTTTGATATAATCC
>JALVXQ010000041.1 GCA_027038255.1 Sulfurimonas sp.
CTAATATTCAAAATTCAATGGTGCCGACACGAGGATTTGAACCCCGGGCCTGCTGATTACAAATCAGCTGCTCTAGCCAACTGAGCTATGTCGGCATCGAATTTGAGCCAGAATTATAGTGCAAAATAATTTCAATGTCAAGAGTTTTTAGCGAAAATATACAAAATCTTCATCTTTTAATATTGTCGGCTCCCATTTACCTCTATTTTCTTCAATCTCTTGCAGAATTTTCTCTCTATATGTTGGTTTAATATGATTAATATAAAGTCTAAAATCGTCACGTTTAAATTGATTGAGTTGTTCAAAAAGCAGTTCAGATGTCAAATGTTTGCTCTCTAGTGCTAGTGCTTTCATATTGTTAGAAAAAGAGCATTCAATGATGACACTCTTTATTTGCGGATTCTCATCTACTATTTTTTTTACATTTTCTAACGAATAGGTATCGGCTGTTATCATCAGCGAAGCATCATTATGTGTGTAAATATAACCGCAACTTGCAACTGTATGGTCTGTCAAAAAAGGTCTAATCGTCTCATTTTCTGAAATACAATACGTTTCACCCTCTTGTATCTCAGTATATTTAACAACCATCTCCTCTTTGCCAAAAAGTCGAATCACGGAAAAATCAGGCCAAATTGTATCATTTAAAAAATTCTCTTTAACAGCTTTAATAGTTTCAGGCAACCCCATAATGTTAAGTGTCTTTGTTCTGCGGCTAAAATAATTATCTAAAATATAAGCAATATCTACAATGTGATCAAGATGAGAGTGTGTGAGCCAGATATTTTCTACTTCAATCGACTCTTCTTCTAATGCATCTAGTAAATTTCCTGCATCAATGACAGTTGCCGGATTCACCATAAAGGATGTTGTGCCAAAGCCTTTTGCCTTTGTTCCAAATGCCCCTAACACTTTAATGCTCTGTTGTTTCTTCTCATTTTTCATAAGCTCTTCTTGAATCATTTGTAAATATTATACCATTAAGTAGATATAATTAGATAAAAATTTATTAGGAATCAAAACAACTATGCTTAAAATACTTTTTTCGCCATCAGAAGGAAAAAATTCTGGAGGAAATCTAGAAGCGCGTGCGCTCTTTGGCGCGACGCATGCCCGAGATGAAATACTCCAAACATACAATAATATAATTCTCTCAAAAGATGAAGAAGCCATCAAAAAGCTCTTCGGTTTTAAAAAATTCACTGAGTGCGCGCCTTACATGGTAGATCTCTTTAACTCACCGCTCATGGCTGCCATTGAACGCTATGACGGTGTAGCCTATGATTATCTAAAGTATAAAGAGCAAAATCAGCGCACACAAACATATCTTCAAAACAATACAGTGATTTTTTCAAATCTTTATGGGCCCATTTTAGGCGGAGACACCATCGCCAACTATAAGGTCAAACAGGGCAACAGTATCGGCGACATTGCCCCTGAGAAATTTTATAAAGAACGTTTTTCCTATCAGCTTGATTTATATCTTGGGGATCATGACATTTTGGATCTGCGTGCAGGCTACTATGATAAATTTTACAAAGTTACAAAAGAGTACACAACACTCAAATTTTTAAAGAATGGTAAAACCGTTTCACACTGGGCCAAGGCTTACCGAGGCATTGTCCTGCGTGAGGTGGCAAAAAACGAGATCACAAGCATAGAAGATTTTATGAAGCTTGAGATTGCAAACCTCAATGTACATGAAATTAAAAAGACAAAAAACAAAACTGAAATAGTTTACAATATTGTAGAGTAGGAGAAACAGATGCAAGACTCACAAGAGTATAAAGAGAAAAAAGCCTTTTTTGAAAAGGTCATCACGCTCTATGGAAGAAACGTTGTTGTTGAGATGCTGCAAGATAAAGAGATTGCAATTCACAAATTACATATGGCAAACTCGAACAAACCAGATGGTGCTATTAAAAAGATTTTGCAACTTGCAAAAGAGCGTGGCATTGAGATAATACATCACGATAAAAATGCTCTCTCACGCATCAGTAAAAATGCCAAGCAGGATCAGGGTGTCGCCATAGACATCATCTCTAAAAGTTACACACATGCAAGAGAGCTTAAAAAACTCTCACACTATCGTCTCATCGCCCTTGATGGTATTCATAATCCACAAAATCTTGGCATGATTCTGCGCAGTTGTGCAGCGGGAAATGTGGACGGCATTATTTTGCCAAAGAAAAACTCTGCAAAAGTCTCTCCTTTAGTCGTAAAAGCAAGTGCAGGAACACTATTTAAACTTCCTATCTACTTTTGCGATACTCTAGGGAGTGCCTTGCGTGAGCTAGATGATGCAGATATTTATGCCCTCTCTCTTGAAGCTAAAGAGAGTATCTATGATGTCAAAGAGAGTAAAAAGTCCATCTATATTTTAGGAAATGAGAGTGAGGGGATTAGCCCTGATGTTGCAACACTCTGTAACAAAGAGCTCATCATCCCAATGAACCGCGGTGTAGAATCACTCAATGTGGCAGTCACTGCTGCACTCATTGCATTTATGAAGTCATAATTTCATACGGACGTTGAATCTCACGTATGACCTCATCTACGGACATATGGCGTGATTTCCGTATAAATTCTCTGCCATCTAAAAATATTAGTACGGTCGGAATGGCAAAGACATTGAAATGCGCTGCCGTCTCCTGTTCTACTGAGACATCGACACTTACAATCTTAAACTCTTTAAAGTTCGCATCGATGGCTTCAAGAAGTTTCGGTTTGAGTGCATGGCAGACATTACAGGTCGGTGCTGAGAAGTAGAGCATCACTGCCAAATTTTCTTTAATTGTTTTTTCTATATTTTCTATTGTTTGCATAAACAAATTTTACTATAATTCCCTTATGAATTCAATTATACTCTCTATTCTTAGTATCTATCTTTTTATTCTCATCGGCTACATGGCAAAAAAAATCTTTCATGAAAAAATAGATGATAAGACCATTACCATTTTAAATGTCTATTTTCTACAGGTATTTTTAACATTTTGGGGGCTTTTGGTACGTCCTGTTGATATGACACTACTCTACGCTCCAAGTGTCTACCTTCTCATCGTTTTTCTGACACTCATGATTATTGTCTCTTTTGCCCATAAACTCTTCAGCCATAAAAAAGAGTACTCCATCGCTATGATCGCCGGCATTATCGGCAATACTGCCAACATCGGTATTCCACTCAACATCGCTATCTTTGGAGAGGCTTCCATCCCTTATGCGACAGTTGTCAATCTTGTCAATATCTTCATCGTCTACACTTTGGGAGTCTACTACTATTCACGTGGCAGCTTTAACATAAAAACTTCTCTGCTCAACATCATAAAACTCCCAATTCTCTGGGCTGCCATCATTGCCATCACCCTCAGTGCTTTTCACTACAAACCTAATGATGCGATTATGAATATGTTGATGATGGGTGCTTATGCTTCCATCACCATGCAGCTCATTCTCTTTGGTATCTATCTCTACGGGGTCAAAATTCGAGAAGTCAACAGAGTCCTTATCTCATGGGTAGTAGGTTTTAAATTTCTCATACTTCCGGCTATCGCTTTTGTAGTACTCTCTTTTCTTGACCTTGAGCCGCTCATCAAAGGTGTTGTTTTCATTGAGCTCTTAATGCCGTTAGCCATTGCAAATGTAAATCTTGCCTCTTTGTATGACTGTGAGCCAAAAACTGTTGCCACACTCGTTATGATTACCTCACTGCTTTTTTTAGGCATATTGTTTATAGGGCTGAAATTACTCCAATATCTTTAGAGTCCTTTTAGCTTTATACATTACAATAAAGCTATGAATCAAAAACTACAGACAATATTTCATTACCATGAAACGACAAAACACTCCCAACAACGCTATGCCCGCTCACTTGGCTATATGGACTGGTCTACGCAACCAGATCCTTTTCGTGACTACAAAGGCGCAGAAAAAATAGTTCTGCCTCTTGCCTTAGAGTATCCCACTCCACCCTATTCACTTTTAGGAACGTCCAAGGTACCCGTCGCACCGCTTTGTCTGGAGTCTCTTTCACAACTTTTACAGTTTGCCATGGGAATTGCAGCCTGGAAAGAGTCAGGCGACAGCTCTTGGGCTGTGCGATGTAATGCTTCAAGTGGAAACTTACATCCGACGGAGAGCTACATCATCGTTCCAAAGATATCTGAGCTTCCTCACGCAGATACTGCGCTTTATCATTATGCCCCAAAAGAGCATGCACTCGAACTGCTAGCGAGTTTTCAAAGCAGCTTTTTTGACACACTTCCAAAAGGAAGCTTTCTTGTAGGTCTTTCCAGCATTGCCTGGCGTGAGGTGTGGAAGTACGGTGAACGTGCTTTTCGTTATGTTAATCTCGATGCAGGGCATGTATGGCAGAGTTTTGTCATTGCGGCACAGATGCTCGGCTGGAAAGTGACACGCCTTGAAAGCCTTCATGACGATGCTGTAGACACTCTTTTAGGACTCACGCAAAGCGAGCGTTTTTTTGAAGAAGAAAACGGCGATATGCTTTTTGTGCTCTCTCCTGAAGCGATCGATAAGAATCTACAAATTAATACCCTGCTGCGTGAGCTGCCAAAGCATTTTGAAGGCGTTGCCAATCAACTCAGCCCTACGATGCACAAATGGGACATCATCCCTCAAATCATCGCTGCAACACATGACCAAGAGATTTCAAAAACTCAAACAACAGTTCTGCACCCAAAAAGAGCACCTAGCAGAGAATCAAAGGAGGTCGTTTTAAATCGTAGAAGTGTCCATGTGATGCAAAGTGATATTTCTAAGCTCACGCAAGAGCAGTTTCACACAGTTTTAGACAGTGTCAACGCTTCTCTTGATGGCGATAAACCTGCTGCACATTTGTGCATATTTGTCCATAGAGTCGATGGGTACAAAAACGGACTCTATATTTTAATACGAAACGAAACAGATAAAACAGATTTGCAAACACTTATGCACAATGATTTTCCTTGGGAGCAGATGCTGCTGAAAAACCTTTACCTTTTAAAAGAGGATGACTACACCTTTGCATCTAAAGCCATTAGCTGCTCGCAGGAGATTGCAAGTGAGGGTGCCTTTTCTCTTGGAATGCTGTGCAACTTTACAAATGAACTCAATTACTATGGAGCACACCGATATAAAGAACTCTACTGGGAGTGCGGAGCAGTGGGGCAACAGCTCTACCTTGAAGCTACTTCACTTGGTCTCAGCGGCACAGGCATAGGCTGTTTTCTGGATGATACTATGCATTCACTTTTGGGTCTTAAAAATAATAGATTTCAGATTTTATACCACTTTACGGTAGGGAGAGGATTTGTCGACAGCAGAATTTTAACAAAGCCTGCTTACGAAGAGAGAGCCAAATAGCTCTCTCTTATTTGATTTTCTCTAGTACAGCATCTACTGTAAAACCGAACTTCTCAAAAAGTTGACCGGCTGGTGCAGATGCTCCAAAAGTCTCCATGCCGATGACTTCATCAGCAAAACGGTACCACTCTAATCCGCGAGCCGCTTCAATAGCTACTTTTTTCGTTGTCGGAATAATCATCTCATCGATGTATGACTGTTCTTGCTCTATAAAAAGGTCATAACATGGGACAGAGACAACATTTGCAGGGACACCTTTTTCACTCAGTGCCTCTTTTGTTTTGAGAGCAAGCTCCACTTCACTTCCTGATGCTATAAGCGTAATGACTGCATCTTCATCACTTGCTAGGAGATAACCACCACGTGCAATCTCCCCTTTTACAGGTGAAGGAACAACTGCAAGGTTCTGACGAGAACAGACAAAAGCCGATGGGGAGTTTTTCATCTCTAAAGCCACTCTCCATGCTTCTATATTTTCAGCACCGTCAGCCGGACGCCATACATAAAAGTTTGGCAGTGCACGGAATTGGGAAAGTTGCTCAATCGGCTCATGTGTCGGACCATCTTCTCCAACACCAATACTGTCATGAGTCCAGACAAAGAACTGCTGGATATTTGAAAGTGCTGCAATACGCGCTGCAGGTTTCAGGTAATCTGAGAAAACGAAAAAAGTAGAAGTAAACGGCATCAAAGGGCCATATAGAGCAATGGCATTTGTAATTGCAGCCATTGCATGTTCACGAATTCCGAAGTAGATATTTTTTCCTTTTGGAAAAATACCCATGTCATTAAGATGCGTTTTGTTTGACGGACTCAAATCAGCAGAACCACCGATAAATCCAGGTACTGCTTTTGCAATCGCATTTAAGATTTTACCGTTTGTGTTTCTTGTTGCATCCGCTTTCTCAAACGCAGGCCACTGAATTTTTGAAAAGTCATGTTGCTGTAGAGCCTCTAATGCTTCATTTTGTTCCATTAACGGTGCAGTTTTAAGTGAATGAATCCACTCACGCTCTGCCAAATCACCCGCTTCTATCGCACATCGAAAGCGTACCATCACATCATCAGGGACAAAGAATTTTTTATCAGGGTCAAATCCTGCTCCGCGTTTCGCATCTGCGATTACATCTTCACCAAGCGGTGCGCCATGAGAATGGTGAGAGCCCTCTAACGGTCCGGCACCTTTAGCGATAATAGTATTTGCAATAATAAGTACAGGACGGTCTGCTTTTTTCGCTTGTATGATTGTTGCGTCAATTGCATCATAATCATGACCGTTACACTCTAAAACTTCCCATCCCTGAGAATCAAATCTCGCTCTGATATCTTCAGAGATAGAGAGGTCAGTATTTCCTTCAATTGTGATACGGTTAGAGTCATAAATAAGAACAAGATTATCAAGCTTGTTATGGCCTGCAATAGAACACGCTTCATAGCTGATGCCCTCTTCCAAGTCTCCATCACCACAAAGGCAGTAGACAGTATGATCAATCAGCTTAGCCGTTTCAGAGTTCACCTGTGCACCCATAAATTTGCTCGCCATTGAAAAACCGACGGCATTTGCCACCCCTTGACCCAGCGGACCTGTAGTTATTTCAATACCTTTTGTATGCCCGTATTCAGGGTGTCCAGGTGTTTTTGAATCTAATTGACGGAACTCTTTTAAATCTTCGAGTTCCAAGCCATATCCCCAAAGATAATAGAGTGAATAGATAAGACCTGTCGCATGCCCGCCAGAAAAAACAAGTCTGTCACGGTTTAACCATGAAGGATTTTTAGGGTTATGTCTTAAGTGCTCACTGAGAACCACTGCGACATCTGCAAGTCCAAGTGCTACACCAGGATGTCCTGAAGAAGCTTTTTGAATCATATCTGCTGCTAAGAATCTTATACTGTTCGCCATTTTTTGGCGCATTTGATTATTTGACATTTAATTACCTTTGTGTCTGTTTATATATTTTGTAAGTATTGGTGACAACTCACGCTGTAAGCTCTCATCAAAACTACACATTTGCTCTGTTAATGCATCTGCCAAAACATTTGCCTCACGCAGTGCCTCATCAAGTCCTAAAATAGTTACAAAACTATTTTTATCTTCATCATTGTTTGTCAGTTTTCCCGCTTCTTCAGAACTTTGTGTAACATCCAAAATGTCATCTTGAATCTGAAAAAGAAGTCCGAGTTGGATACCAAAATCATACAGTTTCTCTGCTACATCTTCATGACCTGCAATGATGGCACCCATTTTGAGTGATGCTGCTATGAGTTTGGCGGTTTTGTTTGTATGGAGTGTTTTAATATCTTCAAGCTGCAGAGGTCTGTTTTCAAAATAGCAGTCAATAGCCTGCCCTAAAACCATACCATTCAAACCGCCGTTTTGTGCCAACTCTCTAATGAGTTTTACTTTTACTTCATCAGAGAGTGGTGACTTGCTTAAAACTTCAAAAGCGTAGGTATTGAGTGCATCACCGACAAGTATTGCCGTCACTTCATCATACACTACATGCAGTGTAGGATTTCCACGACGAAGCGGTGAATCATCCATTGCAGGCAGATCATCATGAATAAGTGAATAGGTGTGCAGCAGCTCAATCGCAAGTGCCCCATGTCGAGCAGAATCCAGCATCAAAGGGTTGTAGGCTTTGACAACACTCAGCAGAAGAGCAGGACGGAAGCGTTTGCCTCCCGCTTGAAGCATATTTTGCAGTGCACTCTCGTAATGAGGATGGATACTTTGTGATTGTGGTAGGTTATCTAATAAAAACTGCTCAAAATTTTGCATTTGCAATTGTACTTTTTTTCTACTTAAGGAAACCTCTAAGAACTTTAACAAACTCAGAGAGAAAAAGAAAGGTAAGATTGTATAAAACTTTTTTTGAATCATAGCCAAAGCTATGGTGATGAAAAATTTTCTACAAGATTGCTTTTCCTTTTCTCTCCCTATGGGTAAACTAGCAGATACCTTACTGCTAGTTTGCTGAGAAAGTTAAAGTTCTTAGAGGTTTCCTTATGTTTACAAAAAACTGGAATCCGTTGCGCTCAAAAAGCAAAGAGGAGTAATCTCTCTCTTTTTCTAAATATTTGCGCAGTGCTTTTTGATTTGTTAGCTCTACACCATTGACTTGAATAAGCTTATCGCCAATATTTAATCCATACTTTGCAAAGGCAGGGCCTACATTTTTTAAATGCAGTTGTTTGTCAAAAAAGAGCCCTTTTTGTTCTAAAAAAGTATCACTCAATGCTCCACCGCCGAAACGTTTGTGTGTTGTCACGTGGAGTATGCTGATTTTCTTGCCTCTTTTAATTTTTACCGTGTGTTTTGAACCCACTTTTGCAAAAAGAATCCTACGCATTAAAACGGATGCAGCTTTAATCTTTTTCCCGTCATATGCGAGAATACAGTCCCCTGTTTGAAAGCGATTGTTTTTCATAAAGGGGTCACTTGCCGTAACTATGACAAAAGCTTTTTCATTTTTAACACGAATACCGATATCACCATATTCGCTATTCTTAGATGTCACAAAGTGTTTGAGATACTCTTTTTGGATGATGCCGCCTTGTGTTACAATACCTTCAAGAGAGCAGCATGAGCTACTCAACAGTGCAGGGTAAAGAAGCGGCTCGCTGTACTGCGCCAAGGTATTGAGTCCAATTTGATTATAAACAAATCTTCCCTCTCTTGCACTTCTTTTTGTCACCATTGCACTCCCGAGTTGCAGACGCATATTGATATCAAAAGGGTACGCAAAAGGGTGTTTGTCCTCTATGAGATAGAGCGATAAAAAAGGATCATGTTTTAAAATCTTTGCGTGAGGCTTGCTTTGTCTGTAAACGAGGCGTCTATTTTTAGATATCGGGATAAAAAGTGCGTTTTTTTGTATGGCGTGAGAGTCATTGACCTTTGCAACACAAGAGGCATAACCGCCTTTGCAGGCATAGAGGTTTAAAAAAAGAAAAGATACAAAAACAAAGAGGCGAAAAAACACCTACTTTGCTCCACCTAGCATACCCAAAGCACTCTGCTGTTGGTTTTGCTGCACCATTTTGTTTGCATCGTTGATGGCACCAATGAGAAGAATCTGCAGAGACTCTTTGTCCCCAAGCAGCTCATCGTCGATGTTCAAGTCAATCACTTCACCGTTACCGTTGAGTGTGAGCTCAACCATACCGCCGCCAGTTTTGACAGAAAAGGTTTTATTTGCAAGATTCTCTTTAAGTTTTTGAGCGTTCTCTTCAAAACCTTGAAGCATCTTAGTTAAATCACCCATATTCTCAAACATCATTATCTCTCACAATCAAATCTCGTCGTGAATTGCGTCTATATTGTTATCATCATTCAAAAGAACAACTTTTGGCTTATAATCGGCCAACTCTTTTTCATCATAAGTTGCATAGGCAACGATAATGATTTTATCACCTTTGTGAACTTTGCGTGCAGCTGCACCATTAAGGCAGATATCACGTTTTCCGCGTTCACCTAAAATAATATATGTAGAGAAACGCTCACCATTGTTGATGTTTAATATCTCTACTTTTTGTCCAACACGCATCTTCGAAGCTTCTAAAAGCTCTTCATCTATGGTAATAGAGCCAACATAATTTAGATTGGCATCTGTTACAGTAGCGCGATGGATTTTGCTGTACAACATCTCTATTGTCATTATTTTTCCTACATTCCCATCTGTTTTTTCATATCAGCAGGGCTAATTGGCGCATCCCACATCTCAGAATCAATTACAAACTCTTCAACAACATTACCACCAAGGATATGCTCTTGTACAATTTTATCAATTTTTTCTTTAGTTAAACCTGCATACATAGTATGACCTGGCTCAACTAGCATTACAGGTCCCATTTGACAGCGGTTCATACAAGAAGTACGAATCGGTTGAACCGTTCCCATAATTCCTTCTTTCATTAAACTTTGTGCAAGATATTGAAAAAGGTCTTGCGTTTGCGGTGTAACACATGATGGTTTTGGCATACCTGGAGGTGCTGACTGCTCACACTTGAAGATATAAAATGCCGGTTGTGGAATTCCCATAGAAATAGTCCTTAAAATTTTTGTGCAATTATAGCAAAATATTGAAGTAGAAATCTAATGATGCAAAATAAGTTTGCTTTTTTAAGTTAGCCTGCAACTTTTTAGATATAATTTTATTAAAAATTTATAGGATTGAAACTCTTGAAAAAAATTCTCTTACTATGGCTCATGATCTCATCACTTCTTGTTGCCCAATCAAAAATTTACTTTGGGACTGGATATACATATAACAGTGAAAATATTTCATATCCGGGATACGATAAATCAATAAACAACAATGGTGCAAGAGTAAAAGTAGGTTATGGAGACAGAGCCGCTTATGCTGTTGAGTTTTCTTTGGATTACCTAGACACAAAAAACACCTACTTTGATTCACACGATGGAAAAAAGTATGGTTTTAATGTAGAACTTTTAAAAGCATTTGATTTTGGTATTTATGTCAATCCCTTCTTCAAGGCCGGTTTCGGTGCAGGCTATTTAGATACTCCAGCGGACCAGTATAATGGTTCACTTACCTATGGCACTTTTAATTTAGGTACTGGTGTTTTCATTCCCATCAATGAGCATTTTGATATTGAAGTAGCGTATGAGTACAAAGGTGTTTCCTACCAAAAAGCTGATAGCAACCTTACTTATAGCCCTTCATCCAGCCTACATACAGGTTATATTGGAGTCAACTTTAGATTTTAACAATAAAATCTAAAATAGCACTCAAGGCTTTTTCGCGTAGGCCTTTTTCATGATTTCAAAACGTCGCTTCGAGTGCGTAAGATCATTCTCTTCAAATTTATAATTTAAAATATCATATGAAGCGATGCCACGGATGCATCCGTCAAGGTTTTTCTCTCTTTTTTCAACTAACTTGCAGATAGAGAGCTGCAATAGCCCTCTCCTCGATGGTCTAAAATGTAGATAGCATAGCTTTGTGCCAACTCTTTTTCTGTGGTAAATTTATACTGTTTATCGACATACTGCCAATACTCAAACCCAAAAAGAGCAGAGAAGACAAAGAGCAGAAAAAAGAGAATTTTCATAGCAGCTCTTGAATTAGATCTTGAGAAGTTCTCTTACAACTTCCCTGTCATCAAAAGGGAGTTTCTCATCGTAAATAAGCTGATAACTTTCATCACCTTTTCCAAGAATGACAACAACCTCTTCATTGTCCTGTTCATCCAATGCCATTTCAATAGCTTTTTTACGGTTCAGTTCAACAATAACATTTGTTTTGTCTTCGATGCCCTGTAAGATATCATCGACTATAGTATCAGGGTCTTCATGGCGTGGGTTATCACTTGTAATGTAGACTCTTTTTGCCAGACTTGCGGCAACTCTGCCCATTAACGGACGTTTACTTTTGTCTCTATCTCCGCCTGCACCAAAGACAACCAGAAGCTCTTTTTCTTTAAGGGCATTGAGTACCTGCTGCATTCCATCAGGCGTGTGAGCAAAGTCAACAATGACATTTGGAGCGGCACACACCTGCTCCATTCTCCCGCTTACGCCGGCAAAATTATCAACGACATCTGCCACCTCTTCTAAACTTTTATCTGTAATGAGATCTGTAGCTGCAATCGCCGCCATAAGATTGTAAAGATTAAAAAATCCGTGCAGTGAAGCAGTAAAAGGGACAATCTCTTGAAAATGCTGAATAATACCGCTGCTGCCTTCATTTAATGAATAGGCCATCAATCTGTATGTCGCAGGATTTTCTATGCCATAGGTAAAAGCATTTTTAAAATTGAACTTTGCCTTTGGCTCATCTTTGTTCATAAGCTTCTTACCCTCATCTTGGAAAAAAGAGTTTTTAATATTGATATACTCTTCTATGGTCTTATGATAATCAAGGTGGTCTTGTGTAATGTTAGTAAGAATTTTAAGTTCAAACGGCACTCCTTCGACTCTTTTTTGCGCTATTGCGTGAGAGCTTACTTCCATAATGAAGTATTCACACCCTGCGGCAACTGCCTGATAGATATGTCTGTATGTATTTAAAACAGACGGAGTTGTAAGTGTCTTCCCCTCCACTACTTCATCATTCATAAAGAGCCCACGTGTTCCCTGCATCGCTGCTTTATAACCGAGATCAAGTAAAAAAGAGTAGATGGCACTTGCTGTTGTTGTTTTACCGTTTGTTCCGGTAATTCCGACTATTTTAATCTCATTCACACCGAAGAGTTCCGCGATCTCTTGGATTTTTATGATGGAGTGTGCACCGTTTGCTTTGGCATCATCTAAATATCTTTCATTTTGTGTTGTCAGCACAAATGCTGTCTCACTGTCACACTCCTGTGAATTTTCTGTTACGTATTTGTAAGATTGATTTGGAAGTTCAATTTTCAATATTTTTACCTTGGGCAAGTTTTTTCAATAGTTTTGTCAGGAGTTTATCCGTAGGATAGACACTGAGCGCATTCTCAAGATAAGTCAGAGCCATTTCGGAGAAACCATGCTCAATCAACTTATCTAAAAAATCTAAGAAATCCTCTTTTTCTGTAATGATTACACGCGTAGAGAACATGATGTTTTCAAAGGTCTCTTTAAAATCAGCACCTTCATCAAGCAGTTTTTTGAAATCACTGTAGAGAATACCGTCTTCGAATTCTACACGCTCACGCAGAGGCTGGGAGAAAGCTTCGCTCAGTTTATCGAGTGTGCCGTCCATATTTTGCAATATCTCTTCCATAACATCATCCGCTTCTTCTTTGTCCTCTTCTTGAAGTATCTCATAATAATCAAAAAGAGCTTCCGCACCTGTCTCACCACTCATCGCCATTTCTGAGAGGATAACACCATTATAGGCCTCTTTGGAATTGGGATAGCTTTGCAAAACTTCTGCAAATTTTTCCATAGCTTTCTCATACTCTGCTTTGGTAAAACTCTCTTTTGCTTGTGATAAAATTTTATATTTACTTATTGTACTCATTTTCTTCTTTTATAAATTATCTATGTCGTTTTCCATTCCAACAGGAACATTTATTACGCTGATTTCTGGATGTATATCCATTCTCAGTTGTCTTTCAACGCCATACTTCAGTGTAGAACCACTGCTTGAACATCCTATGCATGCACCTTTTAACTGTACATATACATTTCCGTTTTTAACCGTAATAAACTCAATATCTCCGCCATCAAGTGCTAATGAGGGACGTACTTTATCTATAACATGCTTGACCGGCTCCATAAGCTCTTCATCAGTAAATGGAATCATTTTCTTCCTTCTTCTACAATACTATATTGTGTTATTATATTTATATCATAAAATATGACAAAATCGCTTAACAAGTCATAAAAAATATTTTTACCTTCTAGACTTCTTGCCTAACTTAAATATATCTCAGCATTTTATAGAGAGTTTTAATCAAGGCAGATGTTCTTCAGCGTAGCCGTAGCTACGGTGAAGGTTATCTAACGCAGAGTAAAGCTCTCTATAAAATGCCCAAAGGGAGGGATAAAAAAAGCGAACTTGCACAAAACAAGCGAAGCGGTCGGCAAAGCCGATGTTTCTTTAGAAAACTTTTTCTCACCGTAGCTACGGCTACGCTTGCCCGCAGGAAATGCCCTTGGGGTACAAAAAAGATTTTACACAATTTCATCTTTTTTTCTTCCCTCTGAAATACATCTAAGTTAGGCACGAAGTCTATTCTTTTAAAGCCATAATCTCTTGAACGTAGCTAGGTTTTCTCATCCCTACAAGTATATAGTCAATATCCTCTTGGCGCATTAAAAACTGTAATGCACACTCCTGCATCACACTCTCACATGTAACAAAGAACTCTTTGAGCTGAATTTTTGTAGCTTTTGAGCACTCGTATTCTACCATCTTTTTATACTCGGACAAAAAGGTTTCAATATATTTCAAAAGTATCTCCAGAACATCCTCGTGAACACTCTCTATCATTTTTTTTACACTTGGCAATATCTGTGTATATAAAAAGGAGTCATAATCCCCTATCCAGCCAAATTTATGCTTATTCATATCCATTTGCTCTATTAAATTGTAGAGTGACTGTAGTTGGTCATTGTCACAAATTTCTAAGAGTTCATTGAGTGCATGATAATACTCGTGAGGCTCTGTATACTCTGCAAGTCTGTACATTAATGACTCTTTTTGTGCATTGAGCGGTCTGTTTGCAAGAACTCTGAGTCCATTACTCTTTGCCCACGCAGCACACCCAAGGCCTTCGCGCTCTAAAAGATTGACAGGCAATTCTACTGTAGAGAAGCTGTGCTGAACATTTCCTGCCTCTTTAGCAGCATTCTGAGCGAGTGTTATCAAATCTTCATAAGGTAAGAAATCCTCTGCATTGTGGACTTTTGAAAAAGCGTTTGAACTGATGCCATAAGATGCAATTCTACCCTCTTTTACTTCCTCTTCAAGTCCCACAAAAGCTTCATATATGCGTGCAAACATTGTGTCAAGCATTGCATCACGAGGCATTTTTTCCTCCAGAGCTTCATAGATAAAATATTCCGGATTATGAATCAGATAACAGTCGATTTTGTTGAGCTGCAGTCGCTCTAAAGATTGTGTAAGTTCTCTGTGTAAAAATGATTTACTGATAGAGTGAAAACATGTCTCAGAGTACTCTACTACATCTTCAAAGGGACTCTCTTTGTGTGCCTGAAGATTTGAGCCTTGAATATAGCCAAATTTAGAGACAATTTTAATCTCATCTCTAATTTCATCTTCAAAGAAGCCCATTGCTTTGGCAATAGCTCTCTCAGCTCCGCCGTCACTGTAGTTTGTAGAAGTATCAATCAAGCGTATGCCACTCTCTATGGCCTCTTTTAACGCTTCAATATGTAAAAGATTTTCATCACTGACTCGGTAAGTTCCAAATGCGAAAGTACTCATAATGTAAGTCCTAAATTGTAAAGTATTTTAGAATTGGGAAAATTTCAGAAGGGTTACCAACAGTGAATAAAATTCACTGTCGACAAAGTTTTTAATTATACTAATTCGATAAATGCCATTGGTGTTGCATCACCACGACGAATACGAGTTCTAGTAATTCTAGTATAACCACCAGTACGGTCAACGTACTTAGGAGCGATTTCATTTACTAGTTTTTTTGTTGCTTCTTTACTTTGAAGCGCAGCGAATACTGCTCTGTGTGCAATTGAGTCATTCTTACCAGCAGTAGTAATCAATTTCTCAACATAAGAGCGAAGCTCTTTAGCTTTTACAGCAGTAGTTTCAATTTTACCATGTTCAATTAACGAAATACTAAGATTCGCTAAAAGTGCCTTACGGTGAGCACTTGTACGACCTAGTTTACGATATCCATGACGGTGTCTCATATCTTATTCCTCTTTAATTAGTGCTTCTTAAGAAGCTACTTCAATTTTCTTTTTTAGTGCAGTTACTACATCATCATCTAAATCAGCGCCTACTGAAAAACCAAATTCTTGAACTTTCTCTACGATTTCATCGTAAGATTTTTTACCAAGATTTTTTACATTTTTAAGATCATTTGTACTCATAAGTACAATTTCACCAATAAGTTTAACATTTGAACGGTCAAGACAGTTAAAACTACGAGCACTTAATCCTAAACTATCTATGTTTGTAGTTAGTTTTTTAAGATCTGGTGACTCTTCAACTCTCTCAATTGTAGATGGTGCTTTAATACTAATCTCTGAATTAAATACAGCTAACTGTGCATACATAACTTCTAATGAGTTTCTAAATGCATCAATCGGAGAAATTTGACCATCAGTTCTGATGTTCATAACAACTCTTTCAAAGTTAGGATTGTCTTCTACAAGTACATTTTCTATCTTATATGTTGCACTTCTTACAGGTGTAAAATAAGCATCCAATGCAATGTATCCCTCTTCTAACTCTTCATATGTATCTTCACTCGCTACATACCCGATACCTTGAGCAATCTTAATGCTAAAGTTCAGTGTAGAATCTTCATTCAGTGTTGCAAGTGGAGCATCAGGAGTTACTACTTCAACTTCATCATTACTAAGGTCAGCACCAGTAATAGTACATGGACCTGCAAAGCTGTAGTTTATCTCTGCTTCAGTTGCATCATTATTTAATTTAAAACGAATCTCTTTAAGATTTAATATAAGATCAGAAATATCTTCGAGCATACCACGAACTGAATCAAACTCATGTTTTGCGCCTTCGATTTTAATAGCGATAGGTGCATAACCAACTGAGCTGCTTAATAGAAAACGGCGAAGTGGATGAGCCAAAGAGATAGAATAACCCGTTTCAAACGGATATGCCATAATGTTAGCTTCATTCTCACTAATTTGTTCTACCTCAAACTCTTGAGGAGCAAGTGGAGTAGTTTTAATTTTTTTCATACTTTTACGCCCTTTTTATTAAATGATTATTTCGAGTAAAGCTCAACGATTAAACGTTCTTCAACTGGAATAACAACTTCTTCACGCTCTGGAAGACGAGTAAAGATACCAAAAACTTTTTCAGCATCGATGTCAACCCATGGAGCAAGACCAGTTTGGTTTGTAAGCTCAATAGCGCGAACAACTTGATTGTTAGCTTTACTAGCTTCTTTCACTTCTATTTTTTGACCCGGTTTAACACGGTAAGAAGGAATATCAAGTTTTTTACCATCAACAAGAATATGACCATGTGTTACAAGTTGACGAGCAAATCTACGAGTAGATGCGAATCCCATTCTGTAAACAACATTGTCTAATCTTTGCTCGATTAAAGTAACAAGGTTTGTACCTGTATTTCCTTCACGGCGTTTTGCTTCAACAAATAGTGCGTGGAATTGCTTTTCAGAAATACCATACATGAATTTTGCTTTTTGTTTCTCATTAAGCTGTAAGCCATATTCAGAAACTTTTTTACGACGCTGACCATGTTGACCTGGACCATACGGACGTTTTTCTAAAGCAGACTTTCCTGCTAAACGACGCTCACCTTTTAAGTTAAGGCTTACTCCAAATCTTCTCTCGATTTTTTCTACTGGACCTCTATATCTTGCCATCAGTAATCTCCTTAAACTCTACGGCGCTTAGGTGCGCGACAACCGTTGTGTGGTAGTGGTGTAACATCTTTCATAAATGTAACACGGATTCCTTCGATAGCACCAACAGCTTTCACTGCAGTCTCACGACCAGAACCAGGACCTTGTACTTTAATACCAAGTTCTTTGATACCATGTACTTTT
>JALVXQ010000042.1 GCA_027038255.1 Sulfurimonas sp.
TCTATATTTTCATTAGACATAATAATATAAAGCTCCTTTTTTTAAAAGATAAGCATATTATACATATTGAGTGTAACAATGTCAAGTCGTAGTTGAATTTTATTGGTAAATAAAGTTGAGCCTTATCATATCAAGTATAGATTTCTGTTTTTCTTATGAAATTGTTATCTAAATAGTGTATGATTATAAAATAAAGTCTATGGAGTGTATGAAATGAAATTTATTTATTGGATAGTTGGTATAGTGGTAGGATTAGTACTTCTTGCGTATGTGGGGCTTTTTACTTCCCTTGGAAATGGAATGCTTAAGCCAATACTGGAGTCAAAAATAAAAGAGCAGACACAACTAGAGAGCTCTTTAACACGTTTTTCTTTGGGAGTGAGTTCTCTGCATATAGCATTGGAATTAAATAAAAACAACACAATTGCCATTGATGGAACATACTCTCTCTTCGCACAATCGTTTGATCTTACATATAAAGTCGCTTTGCATAATCTGGCCTCTTTAGAGCCTTTAACAAAGACAAAACTCAATGACTCATTTTTTACAGAGGGTGTCATACGTGGAGACAGTAAACTTTTAAAGATTAAAGGTGTCAGTGATGTTGCAAAAAGTAACACTAAGTATGATGTTGTTCTGACGAATTTTAATCCAACGTCTATAATTGCCAAAGTGGATAATTTAGATTTAGCTTCGTTACTCCATATGCTAAACCAAAAAGAGTATGCTCAGGCAAAAGTAGATGTAGTTGCCAATTTTAAAAACATTACACCGCATCAGCTTGATGGGGATGTCTCACTTGTTACGAAAAAAGGTCTTTTAAACTCAGCTGTAATGAAAAAAGATTTTAAAATCACTGTTCCAAAAACACTCTTTGCTATGAAGCTCAAAGCAAAACTCAAAGGGGATGATATAGATTACAGTTATCTACTTGATTCCAATCTTGCAAAAATCAACTCAGCGGGAAAAATCAAACCTGAACCACTAACACTAGCACTTACTTATGGTCTGAATGTCAAAGAGTTGGCAGTGTTGAAGCCAGTTACTCACGCAGATGTTCGCGGTCCATTACGTCTTAGTGGTAGTGTTAAAGGTACAAAAGAGAAACTTGTTGTAAAAGGAAAAAGTGACATAGCCGCGTCAAATACAATTTTTTCAGCCTTACTAACGGACTTTTCCCCAAAAAGTGTGCAGGCAAGCATAAGCGATTTACATGTGCAAAAACTGCTTTATATGCTCAAACAACCGCACTATACGGATGCACTGGTAGACATTAAAGCAAACATTACAAATGCAGATGCAAAAAACTTGCAAGGAGATGTGACAACAGTACTCAAAAAAGGTCTTTTAGATGCAAAACTCTTGACAAAGATGTACAAGTTTAAATCTGCAATGCCAAAAGTCTCTTATGGTATGCGAGCCTATACGACGCTTGATAAAAAC
The DNA here is from genome assembly GCA_027038255.1 of Sulfurimonas sp. Taxonomy (GTDB): domain Bacteria; phylum Campylobacterota; class Campylobacteria; order Campylobacterales; family Sulfurimonadaceae; genus Sulfurimonas. The sequence goes on from JALVXQ010000042.1 coordinate 1,444, forward strand.
CTTATAGATACAAAAGTAGATCTTGCTTCCAACTTGGCAAATCTCAATGTGAAAAAAGCACGTTTTGATATGAATGATGCTTCTGTGCAAAGTGATTATAAAGTAAAAATTCATAATCTTGACAGACTCTACTTTGTAACACAACGACACTTAAAAGGTGACTTTGCAGCGAACGGGGAAGTGAAAAAAGCAAAAGATCTGGATTTTACGATGCACAGTAATATTGCCGGCGGAAAAGTAGATGCAAAACTGCACAATGATGATTTTCACGCAGATATAAATAAACTGCGCACACTTGACATTCTCGATATACTTATCTATCCAAAAGTTTTCGCTGCAGACATTGATGCCAAGCTTGATTATAATTTAGCAGCGGCAAAAGGAGATTTTAAAGGCTTTCTTTCACAAGGGAAATTTACAAGAAACAGAGTGCTCGATCTGACAAAACAGTATGCTCATATTGATCTGTATAAGCAGCTTTTTAAAGGAGATGTCTCTGCGAAAATAAACAGAGAGCATATTCTTGCATCACTTGATCTCAAATCAAACACATCATCAATCAAAACAACAAATACAAAACTCAACTCCAAAACAAAGCGTATTGATTCTGTCATAGAGATCAATGCAAACGGGAATCCTCTCATTGTAAAACTACGCGGTAATACATCCTCTCCTCAGGTGAGTGTAGATGCAAGTAAGATTGTGAAAAAAGAGGCTGAGAAAGCTGTAAAAAAAGAGATAAACAAACTCTTTAAAGGGCTTTTTTAAGCCTTTTAGCTATTTTAAACTGACATCACAAAGTGTTAAGCAAAAAATAACCTCTTTCTTTTCTCCTTCTAGTACGGCAATAGCCTCGCTGAGTGTTGTTCCTGTTGTGATGATATCATCGACTAAAATGACATATTTGGTTTTAAAATTTTTAAGTTTGAAATTTCTTGGATTTTCCTCTCTGAAAGCTCTTGACTCTCCAGAGTAGTTGATGCTGTTTGTTGCACGCAGAGTGCCGTAAAGTACTTTGATATTTGTACTTTTGAGTGCTCTGTTTAAAAGAGCTGTGTGGGAGTAGCCGCTTGCTGTTGTGTCATCAACTCCGACAGATACAACTTGCTCTCCAAAGTGAAATTCCTGTGCAAATTTTTTAAAGCTTAAGTTGGCAAGGAGTGTGTAGATGTGGTATCCGATGTCGGTATGTTTTGTAAAAAGGAGTTTTTTAATATCTTCGTATCTGTAAAAAGAGATGACTTCTATGCCATTGGAGAGTTTACGTTTGTAAAGAGAGGGTTGGAGAAATTGAGTTTGACACTTCTTGCAGATATGCTGCGTGAGAGAGTATTTCTCACACAACAGACATTTCATTTTTTTAGTCCATCTTTAAAACTGACATGAAAGCTTCTTGCGGCAGTTGCACTTTACCTATAGATTTCATCCGTTTTTTACCGGCTTTTTGTTTTTCTAAAAGTTTACGTTTACGGGTGATATCTCCACCGTAACATTTCGCTGTAACATTTTTTCCCATAGATTTGACCGTTTCACGGGCAATAACCTGATTGCCAAGAGAGGCTTGAACAGCTACTTCAAAGAGCTGACGAGGAATGAGTTCTTTCATGTTCTTTACAAGTGTTCTTCCTCGTGCCAGTGCAGAAGTACGTGGAACGATAACGCTCAATGCATCAACAACTTCACCCGCTACTTTGACATCGAGTTTGACAAGATCACCTTCTTTAAAGTCAGTAGGCTCATAATCAAAAGATGCATACCCTTTTGAGATAGACTTGAGGGTATCATAAAAATCAACAACGATTTCATTCATTGGAATTTCATACTCCAGCATAACCCGCTCCTCATTGAGGTAGGTCATTTTACTCTGAATACCTCGCTTGGAGACTAAAAGATTCATGATATTGCCAAGATATTCACTGGGAGTAATTACGGTTGCTTTTACATACGGCTCTTCAATTCTGTCTATATAATTTACTTCTGGCAGTTCCGATGGATTTTGTACAGTTACCAAATCACCATTATTGAGATATACATGATAGACAACAGAAGGTGCAGTTGCAATGAGATCAAGTCCGAACTCACGCTCAAGTCGCTCTTTAACGACTTCCATATGGAGCATTCCAAGAAAACCGACACGAAAACCAAAACCGAGTGCCACGGATGTCTCTGGCTCATAGGAGAGTGCTGAGTCATTGAGTTTTAGCTTATCAAGCGCATCACGCAGCTCTTCAAATTTATCGGTGTCAATTGGATAGAGCCCTGCAAATACGAAAGGTTTTGCAGGTTCATATTCACCAACCGGCTCACTACAAGGATTTTTAGCATCAGTAATAGTGTCACCGACATTCACAACACTCACCTCTTTGAGACCAAGTACCACAATACCGATTTCACCTGTTTTTATAGCAGTTGTTTTTATCTTTTTAAGTGGATGCGGATACATCAAATCAAGGACTTGATGTTCTTCTCCATTGCTCATCAGTTTGATGTGCTGGTTTTTCTTTATTGCTCCGTCAAAAACACGAACAAGTGCCAGTGCTCCAAGGTACTGGTCAAACCAGGAGTCATAAATGATGGCTTTAGTCGATGCCTCGGGATTACCTTGTGGTGCAGGGACACGTTCAACTATGGCATCTATAAGTTCAGGAATGCCCACACCTGTTTTTGCAGACACTAAAACAGCATCTGTCGCATCAATACCGATGGAGGTCTCTATCTCTTCAGCTACTTTGTCAGGATCAGCTGCGGGGAGATCAATTTTGTTGATAACTGGAATGAGTTCGAGGTCATTGTCAAGTGCAAGATAGACATTGGCTATAGTCTGTGCTTCAACGCCCTGTGCAGCATCTACGATGAGGAGTGCTCCATCACTTGAAGCTAAAGATTTACTCACTTCATAAGAAAAATCAACGTGGCCCGGAGTGTCTATGAGATTGAGGATATAATGCTCCCCGTCTTTTACATAATCAAGACGAACAGACTGTGCCTTAATTGTAATGCCACGTTCTTGCTCAATGTCCATAGTATCCATCATTTGTGAGCTGAGTTCCCGCTCACTTACAGAACCACACTCTTGTATGATTCTGTCAGCTAAAGTGCTTTTCCCATGATCTATATGAGCGATAATAGAGAAGTTTCTAATGTTTTTCAAGTAACTGTTTCCTTATAGTTGTATTACATAAAAAGTGAGTTAACACTCTCGTTGTGATACACTCTTCTGATAACTTCAGCAAAAAGTGGTGCTACTGTTAAAACTTTTATCTTTTTGTGTGGTTCTGAATCTAGCGTATTTGTGATGATGAGTTCATCGAGTTCACCATTTTCAAGATTCTCATATGCTTTTCCACTTAAAACACCATGTGTTGCACATGCCATAACAGATGAAGCTCCCTGGTTTTTGAGTGCAGTCGCTGCTTTAACCATTGTTCCCGCAGTATCTACCATATCATCAATCATGATAACATCATGACCTTCAACATCGCCGATGATGTTCATCACTTCACTCTCATTTGCTTTTTCACGGCGTTTATCTACAATGACCATCTCAAGACCCATACGTTTTGCAAAATATCTCGCACGTGCGACACCACCGATATCCGGAGAAGCGATGATAGGACTTTTGAGGTTTTTGCTTTTGATGTAGTGCTCGAATGTTACAGAGCCATAAAGATTGTCAACCGGGATATCAAAGAAACCTTGAATCTGGCCAGCGTGAAGATCAATAGTAACTACTCTGTCTATGCCTGCAGTTTCAAAAAGGTTTGCAACGAGTTTTGCTGTAATGGGTACACGCGGCGCAGCTTTTCTGTCTTGTCGTGCATAACCATAATAGGGAACAACAGCTGTAATACTTGAGGCAGAAGAACGGCGAAGCGCATCTGTCATAATCAGTAGTTCCATAAGGTTGTCATTTGACGGCACACCTGTGGATTGGACAATAAAAACATCACGTCCACGAACACTCTCTGCGATTTGAACAGAGATTTCACCATCACTAAATTTTTTTACATCCGCTTTTGCTAAAGGGACATCTAAAACAGAACAAATTTCTTTTGCAAAATCAACACTAGCCGAACCGGCAAAAATTTTATAACCACGCATCACGATTCCTTCTTGGAAAAATTATGTAATTATACAAAAAGAGTGCTGAGGGTATATTAAAAGAGAGAGCTTATTGACACTTTTTACAAAGCCCTGAAAAAACAAGGTCTGCTTTGTTGATTTCAAACTCTGTAGAGTGTGTAGCGAGGGCGCTTACAGCACTTAAATCAAGGCTGATGTCTTCTACATGCCCACAATTGTCACAAACAAGATGTGAGTGCGCTTCTTTTGTTAGTTCATAGACTGATTTTGTATTTGGAATCTTTACCTCTTGGATGAAAGCATTTTCTATCATAAGATTAATATTTTTGTAAATTGTCGCAAGAGAAATAGAGTTGAATTTCTTGAGCATAGTTTCATAGAGGTCTTCAATGTTTACATGACCACGCCTATAGAGAGTGTTTGCAATCTCTAGCCGTTGCGGTGTTGCCTTTAAATGATGTGCTCGTAATATATCTGTAAAATTATTCATGGGTGTATTATACAGAAAAAAAGTTTAAAGTATAATGTATGCTGATAATAATTAAGATAACTTAAAGGGCAGCTCTAAAGTGTTTTTTGTAATTTTATGAGTGTAGAGAGTAAAATGGCGCTCTTGTCAACGTGTGAACTCTTCATTTCCAGTTCACTCGCCAAAAGCAGTTCATGAAGTTTGTAAAAAGCAGCAGGTTTTATTTTAATGGCCTGCGAAGCTTTTTGTTCAACGACAAATTTTGGAGCAGGGTAGCCTAAAATCTCCAAGGCATTGGGTGCACCGTTGACACGAATATAGATATTGAACATATAGAGCTGCGTGAGATAAGAAGTGAGTGCTGAGACGATGCGAATCTCATCTTCACCATGCTCTAAAATATTTTGCAGATCCTCTTTAAAATCTTTTTTCTCTAAAAGTTTTTTTGTAAACTCATCTAGATTTATCTCTCCGAGTCCATAAACAAGATTATCAACATCTTTTGTTGAGATCTCTCGCTCAAATACCTGAAATTTTTCTATCTCATTCGCACAGAGTGCTACATCTCCATTGTGAATTTTTAAAAGATGTGAGAGTGTATATTTGTCAATGTTGACATTCTTTTCCTGTGCAATCTGTAGCAGTATATTTTGTGCTTCATACTCTTTTGGATTGAAAAAGCGGACATTCATTGTTTTTGTTTTGGCAAAACTTTTTGCATTGTTATAACTTTTATGGTCACTGCCGTAATAGGCATAGATAAAAATATTGTCAGGATTTTTATGTGTCAGCTCCAAAAGAGTGTCAAGCTCTTTTTTGGGAACTTTTTTTTCACTTTTAATGATGAGTATATTTCTATCTCCAAAGAGTGAGCCTTGTGAAAGATGGGCTTTTGCAGAGTTAAAGTTATACTCGTCATAATAGTAGTTGAGTATGTTGGCATCTTCAAAGTTTGTCATCATCTTTGTATACATATCTATGAGAAAAGTGCTCTCTCCAAAAAAGACAAAAGAGTTCGATACTGTTTTGTTCCTTACCTGGTTGTCAAACTCATTTTTATACATCGCCGGCTTTTCCTACAACAGCAGCATAAATTCGCGCACGTGGAATATCCACTCTATCTATGCGTATGATGACATTTTCAAAAAGAACGACATCCGTAACACCTGTAATGTTGAGTTTTGCACCGATGATTTCATCATGAAGTTCTGCTCTTACTTCCGAGTCTGTTGCAATGATTCTTGCTTTGAACTCTTTGTGGAGATGTTGTTTTGCCCATCGTGCATATTTTCTGGCTTTATACTCGACTTCGATGGAGCTTGATTCTCTCTCTTTCTCACTTATCATCATTGCAAGTGTTTCAATGTTACGTAGAACATAAGAACCCTCTTTAGTATCACCTTTTTTAATGGCTTTTAAAAGTCTGTGCACAATAAGGTCAGAGTATCTGCGTATAGGAGAAGTAAAATGGGTATACTCCTCAAAACCAAGACCAAAGTGACCGGAATTCAGCGGTGCATAACGTGCCTGCATCTGCGAACGGATGATGAGGGTATCTACATCACTCTCTATGCCCATCTCCCGTGCCTGTTTTTGAATCGCTTCTATGGTCTCTTTGACTGTTCCTTTTATCTCAATGTTCATACCGATGGCAGAGAGTTCCTGATAGAGAGTTTGCAGCTTTGACTGGCTTGGCGGCTCATGAATTCTAAAAATTCCTCTGTCGTATCGTTTTGCGGCTTCTTTGTTTGCTAAAAGCATACAATCTTCTACAAGTCCATGCGAAGGTGTCTCTTCAGATTCTGTTGTCGCGATGAGGTTGGTATTTTCATCAAGGGTCATTGAAATTTCAACTGAGTGAAAATCAAAACCGATTTTGAGACGTTCATGCCGGAGTCTGTCGGTAATAACACGCAGTTTTGTCAAAGCGTCAAAAATCAACTCTTCTTCTTTAGTTTTTGCTTTGAGTTTGCCATCGAAAAAAGCATCAATCTCTTCATAGTTAAAGCGTCTGTCTGAGTGCATAAGTGCTTCATAAACATCAGAATGCACGACTTCAAGTGTCTCTCTGTTGAGCTTTATCTCAAAGACATAAGCAAGTCTGTCAATATGGGGCTGTAAAGAACAGAGTGTCTCACTCAGCTCACGCGGAAGCATTGGTATGGAACGGTGCGGCAGGTAGATGGAAAAACCTCTGTACATCGCTTCATTGTCAAGTGCGCCAAAAGGTTTAACATATTCGCTGACATCTGCGATAGCTACATAGAGTGTTGTGTTTGCATCATCCCAGTATATGGAATCATCAAAATCTTTTGCAGTCACAGGGTCAATCGTACAAAAAGGAAGTGCACGCAGATCTTTTCGGTTTGGATAATTTTTTGCATCAACCGGAGGAAAAGAACGGGCAATCTTAAGCACCTCTTCGTCAAATTCGTCATGTTTGTTGTACTGTGCCAAAACAATCTTCTCATCAACTTTTGGATCATCCATATGACCAAGTTTTTCCATCACTTTATGCTCTTGATAGTCGATTTTAAAAACATCACCAAGTTTATAGCTGTTTATCTCAGCTTGCGTGAGCTCAGCACCTACAGGATGTTCTGTTTTAATGTCAACAAGAGATTTGTGACCATATTTTTCTATAATGTAACCTACACCATAGCTCTCTTCTCTGCCTACAACTTCAGCTATTTTTGCACTTGCACCGCCTCTTTTTCCAAGCAGTCGCTGTGCGATAATAAGGTCACCCTCTGTGGCAGCACCAATCTCATCTATGTAGAGGTCTTTGATATTGTCGCCAATAACATGGAGATAGGCTGTTCCTTTTTGTACGAGCCCTAAAACGCCGGCACGGTATTTGGAATTAAATTTATAGTTGTTGTTTTTAAAGGTAAGGTATGTTTTTGCAAGCCACTCTTGTACGAGTGTTATTTCTTTTTTTGAGAGGTCTTGTTCACTCACGCCGTGCGTGAGCTTAATAAGTAAAGATTTTAATTCGTGCAATTATTTAAAAGCCTCTATTGCATTATCAAAGCTTTCCATGTTGAGTTCATACTCTTCAATGAGCTCTTTTGCTTTGTTGATGCTCTCCTCTGTAATACGTCCATTAATAGGTACTGCTACGCGCACAACATTCAGAATCTGTGCAGGACGTCTGTCTGCTTCTTCCGCTTGGTCAGGATTTTGACAGTTTCTTATTACATCGACAAGACCCTCCTCAAATTTCCATTGTGCAAAGATAGTCGCACTCACTTCCGGAGTATCTACACCGACAATCTCTCTCTCGGCTGCTTCAACATCTTGCAGCTCTGCAAGTGCATCACGGAATACCTCTTCTTTTTTATCTGCGATAACCTGTTGTGCGATGAGAACTTTTCCGATTTCAACTAAAAATGCTGCAGGTGAAAGTACACCTAAAAGTTTATTCTCTTTACGCAGGCACCATGAAGTCATCAATGCATGCTGTTTTTTGGAAAGTTCTGAGAACATCTCGTTTGTAATGCCATAAGGGGCAAGCTCAAGTTTGAAACTCTTTTTGACAATACTTGCAAGTGCAAAACCACGTACTGTACCCATTCCAAACAGACCTACTGCCTGGCTGATTGCATTAATCTCACGTGAGAAACCATAAAGAGGGGAGTTTGCTGCTTTTAAAATATCCGCTGTCAGGAGTGGATCTTTTTCCAAAATCTTTACCATATCGTTAAAGGTAGAGTCCGGATCTTGGTAAACCGCTTCTATCTGCATTGCAGATTCAGGAAGGGGTGGGAGTTGTTTAATTTTTTTAAGTATTTCTTCAGTCATGTGTACTCACTTTTTTATAAATAATGTGTAAAACATCTTATTATGATTACAATTATAGTATCAATAGATAAATTCATACTGAATATTTACAAAAAACTGATATTATTTTTTACACTAACATAAAAAGTAAAAAAAGGAAAAGATAGATGGACGCAGAAGCGATATTAACTCAGCTGGGATATGTGCCAAATGATGCACTCAAAAAACAACTCAAAGATATACAAGAGCGTACACCGGGATATGCAAAGATAGAAAAACATATTATGGATTTAAATGAGCATCTTAAAGTGAATAATGCCTACGTCGCTCTTTCAAACACAACAAATCATCTGAAGATAAAAGTCGACTCTCCTACAGCGGCTTTGGCAGAAGAAGCACATGAGAAAATTAGACATTTTAGTGAGAAGTATAAAGTAGAAATCGAAAAACTGCCAAATAAAGAGACATACTACATCATAGGTTTCCATCATTAAGAGTGCATTTTGCAAGAGCCGATGAGTATAGAGGGCTATGATGCCCTTGTAGAAGAGTTTAAGTATCTCTTAGAAGTTGAAAAACCAAAAACTGCAGAGCAAAAACTTGTCGCAGCAGCTCTTGGTGACAGAAGTGAAAATGCAGATTATCAGGCAGCAAAAGAGAAACTTCGTTTTATTGACAGAAGACTTTTTTACCTCAATAAAATGATACAAAACGCCAAAGTCATCGACGCCTCTTTACACAGACATGAAAGAGTCTCTTTTGGCAGTAGTGTTACTCTGTTTGACCTTGAGACAGAAGAAGAGAAGATTTTTACTATCTGTGGAGTACTTGAGAGCGAGCCTGAAAACGGGCTTATCTCTGTGCACTCTCCACTCTCTAAAGCTATGTTGGGACATGTTGTCGGTGATGAATTGAAAATTAAACTGCCAAATGGAATAAAAGAGTATGAAATCGAAGCAATCAGCTACAAAAATATCTATGCTTTAAAGCAAAATATTCGTACAAAAAAGGAATACGCTTTTCATTAAAAAAAGAGTATTAAAATAACTTTTACCCACATTTAGATATAATCCCTCTTTAAAAACCAAATTTTAGGACAACACCAAAATGCCGCAACAATTAGCAGATATTGAGACACAATTAGCAAACCATAAATTAAGTCAGGAAGATTACACACATATTAAAGAGATTTTAGGACGTGAACCAAACCTTGTGGAGTTGGGAGTATTCTCTGCCATGTGGAGCGAGCACTGTTCATATAAATCTTCAAAAGTGCATTTAAAAGGTTTTCCAACTTCTGCACCATGGGTTATTCAAGGTCCGGGAGAAAATGCCGGTGTTATTGACATAGGTGATGGTATGGCAGCTGTTTTTAAGATGGAGAGCCACAATCACCCGAGTTATATTGAACCCTATCAGGGTGCGGCAACGGGTGTCGGCGGAATCATGCGTGATATATTTACAATGGGTGCCCGTCCTGTAGCTAACTTAAATGCACTCCGTTTTGGTAATATACTTAACAGTGATGATACCTCTAAACATCAACGATTTTTGGTTCGTGGTGTAACAGAAGGTATTGGTGGTTATGGTAACTGTATGGGTGTTCCGACAATCGGTGGTGAGACAAGTTTTGACGAGTGTTATAATGGAAATATTCTTGTCAATGCATTTACACTTGGTCTTGCAAAATCTGATGAGATTTTTTACGGCAAAGCTGAGGGTATTGGTAATCCTGTTTTATATGTTGGTGCAAAAACTGGTCGTGACGGCCTTGGTGGAGCGGTGATGAGTTCTGACTCTTTTACAGAAGAGTCAAAATCACTGCGTCCTACAGTACAGGTTGGTGACCCGTTTACTGAAAAACTACTACTTGAAGCATGTTTGGAACTTTTTAAGACGGATTATGTTGTTGGTATTCAAGATATGGGTGCAGCAGGGCTTACATCAAGTTCTTTTGAAATGGCAGGGCGTTCCGGTTCTGGAATGATTATGCATTTAGACAAAGTACCTGCACGTGAAGAGAATATGACACCGTATGATTTTATGCTGAGTGAATCTCAAGAGCGTATGCTTCTGTGTGCTAAAAAAGGAAGTGAAGAAGAGATTATTAAAATCTTTGAAAAATGGGATCTTGATGCTGCAGTTATCGGTGAGGTTACAGCAACTGGAAATATGGAACTTTTCTGGCATGGTGATAAAGTGGGAGAAGTTCCTGTTGACCCTGTAAGTGAGGAAGCACCTGAACTCAATCGCCCAATGAAACGACCACAGTATCTTGACCTGATTAAAGATATGTCAATTGATGATTTTGCTAAAGTCGATAATCAAGAAGCATTTGAGAAACTGACATGTTCGATGGAAGTGATTGATAAATCCTGGATATATACACAGTATGACTCTATGGTGCAGACAAATACAGTCAAAAAGGGCGGAGAGCTCGATGCTTCTGTCATTCGTGTAAAAGAGAACGGTAAAGCGCTTGCGATGAGTGCTGACTGTAATGTACGTTACTGTTATGTTGACCCTAAAGGCGGGGCTGCTGCAGCAGTCATCGAGTCTGGAAGAAATGTAGCGATGAGTGGGGCACGTCCTTTGGCTATCACAGATTGTCTGAACTATGGAAATCCTGAAAATCCTGAAGTTATGTGGCAGTTTGGAGAAGGGTGTCTTGGTATAAAAGAGGCCTGTGCAGAGCTGACTACTCCCGTTATAGGCGGTAATGTCTCTCTTTATAATGAAACAAATGGTGTTTCTGTCTTTCCAACACCTTCTATTGCAACGGTTGGTGTAAATGATGATGAGAACAATGTCCTTATGTCAAACTTTCAAGCTAAGGGCAATCAGCTCTATCTGGTAGGGGAGAGCAGAAGTGAATTTGGCGGTTCTTTATATATGAAAGAGATGTGTGGTGTAGTTGCCGGAAAAATTCCTGAGATTGATTATGCAAAAGAGCTTGCTCTTTGGGACTTGGTTATTGAAGCAAATAAGAGACATCTTTTAGAGTCTGCTAAAGATGCAAGTAGTGGTGGTGTAGCCATTGCCTTGGCTAAAATGGCGGCAACATCAGGACTTGGCTGTGATGTCAGCATGAGTGTGGAAGATGAGAGAGATATTTTTGCAGAATCTATGAGCCGTGCCATCATTGAAGTAAAACCTGAAAATGCTGAAGTTTTTGAATCGATGCTGGGGAATCTATCTTGCGAAAAGATAGGTGTTATTGGTGGTGAGACTATTACAGTCAATAATGTTTCTCTCTCTATGGAACAACTGCATGACAACTACTTTAATACATTTAAAAGAGTTGTTGAACAGGATTTATAATAACTCTTTATTATTTTTATCTGTTGTATAGAAAAAACTTATAGAAAACATATAAAAATATAATTAAAAAAATCAATTTAGTTTTAGATTAATAAGTGTATAATCTCACAGAATTTAGATAAAAAGGAAATTAAATGAGAAAGAGTTTATTAACTGTTTTAATGGCAGCAGCGATTGCATTTTTTGTATCGGGATGTTCAACAATGCATATGGGTTGGACAGCAGTAACAGGTCAACACAAGCTTGATGATGGTGCAATGAAAGCATATGATGATATGTTTACAAATGTAGTAGAGTATGGTGATCCAGCACGTGCCATGATGAAAGAGTTTAAAGTTGCAGAAGATGTAAGTGGTGATGATGTAAAAGAGTCTATTACTGCTCTTGTTGAAGAGTATAACATGAGACTTACTGGTTATGTGAAAATGTTTACGAAAGAAGATGCAAAACCAAATGAAGTAAAAGAGGCTAGAATCTACTCTCTTTGTTCACTTTATATCGCTAAAGTTTTCTTAAATCACTCTCGTTATTTCGGTGGATTTATGCCATGTAGAATTATGTATATTCAATATGGAAATGGTGATGCATACTTAATTACTATGGACTTAACTCTTGCAATTCACGGTGGGTATCCATTACCTCCAAAAATGCTAGAATTAGCAACAAAAGTTGACCAAGCTATGACTGAGATTCCTCAGCGTGCTGCAAACGGTGACTTCTAGAAATCTTCTAGTCTAATCACCTCATAAGCCACCTCTTCATAGGGGTGTGCTTCTTTTAAAACCTCTACTGCTTTTTGTATTAAATCATGACAACATATCATTTCAACTTTATACTCCTCGACATATTCGAGTCTGTCTGTTTCCCCAATATAAGGATTTGCACTGCCTATAGGTTTAAACTGTCCTCGTCCAAGTGTCTCAAAAGCACACTTCTCATACTTTTCAAACATACCGACACCGATGTCAAAGAGTGCTTCTTTTGTTTTTTCTTTTGCCTCTAGTGGTACAAAATAGCTTAGTTTATACACTGTGAATATCTTTGAGATGATTAAGAAGGTCTCTGTCAAGAGTGTATTTTTGATCTGCAACTTCATGAATACTTTTATAAGAAAAACCTCCATCATTAAAACATATGACAGATTCATCTCTGTTGTCAAGAAGTCCGTCTATTGCGTGAGATATAAATTTATATGCCATGAGTCTGTCATATACGGTTGGATTACCGCCTCTTTGAATATAACCAAGGACTGAAACCCGAGATTCTATGCCTATACTTTTTTCAAACCACTCTGCAATAGAGTGCGAATCTTCTTTGTAACCTTCTGCTACAATGGCTAAAAAGTACGCTCTTCCCTCTTTTATCTGCTTTTTGAAACTCTCTTCATATGCCTGTAAATCATAAGAGATTTCAGGTATAAGACAGAGTTCTGCACCGGAAGTCAAGGCCGACACAAGTGCCAAATAACCACACTCTCTGCCCATAGTCTCAATCACAAAAGCTCTCTTGAATGAAGATGCAGTATCTCTGATTGCATCAATGGCATTTTTGATGACATTTAGGGAGGTGTCGACACCCAGACAGTAAGAAGTTCCTGCAATATCATTGTCAATCGTTGAGGGAATACCGCAAAATTTTACACCATGCTCTTTATAAAAGATATCCATACCGCGAAAAGAGCCATCCCCTCCTAAAACTATGAGCATATCAATGCCCACTGCATCTAAGTTCTGTTTTGCAAGCGCTCTATACTCTTTTTGCATAAAACGTTCGCTGCGTGAGGAACCTATTTTGGTGCCGCCTTTGTTTATGATGCCTGCCACATCACAGTAGGAAGCTTTTTTGATTTTGTTATCAATAAGCCCTTCGTAACCGTCATACACAAAATAAGGAGTGAGGGAGTTTTTTAAAGCATACTCTACAAAATGTTTGATTGCCGGATTCATTCCTGAAACATCACCACCGGAACATAAAATTGCTATATTTTTCATTGCAGCTCCAAAAGAGTTTTTTTAAGTTTACCATCTTCTAAACTCAATTTAGCTAAAATTCTCTCAATAATTATAATTCAATTTAAGGCTGAGAATGAAAAAAAGAGCATTAGTAAGTGTGAGTGATAAAAACGGCGTTGTAGATTTTTGTAAATCTCTTGTAAAAAATAGTTATGAGATTATCTCAACAGGCGGAACATATAAACTTTTACGTGAGAACGGTGTTGAAGCAATAGAGATTGATGACGTGACAAAATTTCCTGAGTGTTTTGAGGGGCGTGTGAAAACTTTAAATCCTTATGTTCATGGTGGAATACTGCACCGTCGTGACAAGCAGAGTCACTTGGATCAGGCAAAAGAGCTTGGCGTAGAACCGATTGATTTGGTTTGTGTGAATCTCTACCCTTTCAAAGAGACAATTGAACGTACAGATGATTTTGATGATATCATCGAAAATATTGACATTGGCGGACCTGCAATGGTTCGAAGTGCAGCGAAAAATTTTGATGCTGTTTTAATTGTGACAAATGTTGCAGATTACAGTGTTGTCATTGATGCTATAGAAAATGAGAAAAACACAAAAGAGTTCCGTCGCGGTTTTATGATAAAAGCGTATGAGCATACTGCAGCGTATGACTCTATGATTGCTAACTATATGAATGAGCGTTTTAATGAAGGCTTTGGTGAGAAGCAGTTTGTTGTTGGAAACAAAGTAATGAATACGCGTTACGGTGAAAACCCACATCAAAAAGGTGCACTGTATGAGTTTGACAAACACTTTTCAAATAACTTTAAAACACTCAAAGGTGAAGCAAGTTTTAACAATTTAAATGACCTCAATGGTGCAGTTAAAATTGCCTCTGCGTTTGGAAATGACAATGCAGTATGTATCTCAAAACATGGGAATCCTTGTGGATTTGCTATTCGTGATAATTTGCTTGATGCTTATGTAGAAGCACTTAAATGTGACCCTGTCTCTGCATTTGGCGGAGTAGTTGCGGTTAATGGTACGGTTGATAAAGCAATGGCCCAGAAGATGAATGAGATTTTCATTGAAGTGATCATTGCTGGTCGTATTACCCAAGAGGCTCAAGAAGTATTTGCTAATAAAAAACGCATCAAGCTTTTTGAGATGGGCAGTGATAAGCTTGTGCTTGCAAATGATAAAAAAGACTTTAAACACATCGATGGTGGATTTATCTATCAAGATGCTGACAAAGTAAAAGATGATGAAGTGAAAAATGCGAAACTTGTCTCTAAAAATGCTGCATCGGCTGAAGAGATGAAAGATCTTGAAATCGCGTACAAAGTAGCTTCACTTACAAAATCTAACTGTGTTGTATATGTGAAAAATGCAGCGATGGTAGCTGTAGGTATGGGCATGACCAGTCGTGTGGATGCCGCGCAGTGTGCGCTCAAAAAAGCGAAAGATATGGGACTTGATGTAAGTGGCTGTGCCCTTGCGTCTGAAGCATTCTTTCCATTTCGTGATTCTATTGACGCTGCCGCTGAGGCTGGCGTTAAAAATGTCATTGAGCCTGGTGGTTCAATAAGAGATGGAGAGATTATAGAGGCTGCGAATGAATTCGGTATGAGTCTTTATTTCTCAGAAATTCGCCACTTTCTACACTAAAATAAAAATAGCAATAACTAATCTTTTTCTATAGCTTAGCTATATACGAAAAAGATTTCAATGAGATAGAGCTAAAAGAAGTGAAGCAGTTCACTTCTCTCTTTACGCTCGTCTTGTTGCTACGCTCGTCGCGTACAATAGTACGCTTCCTCTCTATGCGCCTTGAAATTACATTACTCTTTTTATTTTAGATTGTATATTAATAGTGTAAAAACTTACATAATTAAAAAATAGAGTATGTAGCCTGCTATAAACGCAGCGTATCCATAAGCTATAAATTGTAATATAAATGATTTTGTGTTTTTTGAATCATTATGAGAAATATAAATTTTATAGGTAATGAGATTTGCCATTGCGGCAATGATACTTCCAAAACCTCCCACATTCGTTCCCCAAAGTAATGCTTCGTATTGCGATGTAAATTTGTTCAGTATAAGTGTTGTCGGAACATTACTAATGAACTGACTTAAAAAGGATGAAAGAATGAAAATATGTGTTGGATGTTCTATTGTTGTGCCGAGCATCTGTTTAATATTTGCAGTTAAACCTATAAAAATAATAAATGTAAATAGCAAA
>JALVXQ010000043.1:0-2890 GCA_027038255.1 Sulfurimonas sp.
TGATGTCCTTACCAGGTTCAAATCCAGCAGCTTTAATTGCTTCTATGATAAGCTCCATTGCCTCTTCATTGCTTTTTAAATCTGGTGCAAAACCACCCTCATCACCTACAGATGTTGCAAGTCCACGCGCAGCTAAAATCTTTTTAAGTGCATGAAAAGTCTCTGCTACATAACGTAGCCCTTCGCTAAAAGTTGGTGCGCCAAGTGGCACTGCCATAAATTCTTGAAAATCGACACTATTGTCTGCATGCTCTCCACCGTTTAAAATGTTCATACACGGTACAGGAATGCGTCTGGCATCTGCACCGCCAAGGTATTGGTAAAGCTCAAGTCCGCTTGAGGCTGCGGCTGCTTTTGCTGCTGCCATTGAAACACCTAAAATCGCATTTGCACCTAAGTTTGACTTGTTTTCGGTACCATCAAGTTCTATCATCGCTCTGTCTATTTTTGCCTGCTCTTTTGCATCCATTCCTACAACAAGAGCTGCGATTTTATCATTGACATTTGCTACTGCGTTTAAAACACCTTTGCCGCCGTAGCGGGAAGCATCGCCATCTCGAAGTTCTACTGCTTCATACTCTCCTATACTTGCACCTGAGGGTACAGAAGCAGAGACCTTCGTACCATCTTCAAGTTCCATTAAAACACGCAGTGTAGGATTGCCGCGTGAGTCGAGTATCTCTAATGCTTTTATGCTTTTAATTGTTGAATTTGCCATTCTTTTATCCTCTTTTCATCATACTTTTAAAAAATATCTGCTGTGCTAATTTTCCAAACGATTCTGTAAGTGTTGGATGTGGATGGATAGCTTTCATTACATCCATAGCACTCATCTCATTTGCAACTATAAGTGCTGCTTCCCCGATGAGAGAAGAGGCATCTTCGCTGACAATCTCTATGCCGAGTATCACTTTTGATTTTTTATCTATGATAAATTTCACATAGCCCTCAGCCTCTTTGTCTATTTGAGAGCGTGCATCTTGTGCAAAATTATAAATTTCAATATCTACACTAAGCTCTCGTTTACTTGCTTGTTCTTCGTTGATACCCACAACACCGATTTGTGGGTCACTAAAGAGTACCCAAGAGTTTTTATTATAATCTACTTCATGTGTAGATGGTGCGAACATATTGTGCACGACAACACCTGCTTCATAGCTTGCTGTATGGGCAAATTTTGGTGCATCAATACAATCACCACAAGCATAAATATGTTTTTGTGAAGATTGCAGCTCTTTGTTTACCACAACACCACCTCTGTCATACTCCACTTTTGCATTCTCTAAACCAAGATTCTCTACATCTGCACCGCGACCTGTTGCTAGCAGAACATGTTCAAACTCTAAAACGCGTTCTTGATTATTTTGTGAAAAACTTACAATGAACTTCTCATCTTCATAATCAATTGTCTCAAGATTTACATTGCAATCAATAACAATGCCATTGTCTTGCATTCTCTTTTGTACAATGTTTGCACTCTGTTCACTCATATGTTTCAGTATTCTTGAACCACGCTCTAAAATATGACACTTCACGCCAAGCTTATTAAACATTTGAACAAGCTCACAACTAATAGTACCTGCACCAACAAAAAGTATCTCTTTTGGCAGTTCTTTTTCTAAAAATACATCTTTGTTTGTCCAAGCCTTGCTTACACCATTACCTTTAAAAGGAGGAATGTTTGTTTTTCCTCCTGTGGCAATAAGTGCTTTGTCAAAGCTAAAAAGTTCTCCATTGATTCTCATGGTATGAGTATCTACAAACTCTACAACTCCTTGTTTAAAGTCAAGTAAAGGGAGTTGCTCAATCTGCATTAAAGCCCCTTGTGAGCGCTTTTTTACTATTGTATCTTTATCTTCTAGAACAGCTTTCCAATGTATTTGTGGATGTGAATCTTCTACATGAAACTTTTTAACATTGACAACTTCTGCGTAGTGATTGGCTGCACTCTCAAGCACTTTTGAGGGAATACATCCTTCAAAAAGACACTCTCCACCAGGTGCATCGCGTTTATCAACAAGCAAAGTTTTTACGCCAAATTTTGCCGCAGTCATCGCTGCAGGTGTTCCCGCAGGTCCTGCTCCGATGACTATTAGACCATAATCTGTTTTCATTTTGTTTCCTTTGTATCGTTTAGGATTGTGTAAACTCTTCAATCGCATCTTCTACCGGTATCATATACATAAGTGCCGGACCTCCGTGCATCAGTACAGCCTGCATCGCAGATTCAAGTATCTCTTCTTTAGTTGCACCCGCACCCAGAGCACCCTTCACATGGAGGGCTATGCACCACTCACACTGCGCTGAAATTGCTAAAGCAACATTAATGAGTTCTGCATATTTGTCACCCAAAACAGTTGATTTTTCCGTTGCAAGCATAAACTTGTTAAAGGCATTAATCTGCGTTGGTGTATCTTTTTCGAGCTTTGCAATAAGCTCTTTTATCTCTTGAAGTTTTTGTGTATTTGTTTTCATAACGACTCTCCTTACTTGAGTAGTTTCAGTGCTTCTTTTACAGTCGCATTCTCAGATGTAATTGCATAAATAGCATTTGCCATTTTTACAGCCTCTTTAAACTCTCTTTGGTGGATGTTTCTGCCTGTTCCGTTTCCACGGCTTCCACCAATGCTTCTTTGCTCATACAGCTCTTGCAAAAATGCTTTTTCATCAACTTTCGCACCACCTTCACAAAGTACACCACTTCTTCCTGCCGCCATTGTCACCTCTTGAAGCAGTTTTGCATCAAATTTGCCTTTTTTAGTATAAGGCACTTTAAGTTTTATAAAATCAGCACCTAAAGCTGCACCAACACCTGCTGCACCTGCAATGAGATGCGCATCATGTTCATCTTTTACAAATTTGCCTTTTGGATAAATCCAAAGGACACATA
>JALVXQ010000043.1:2900-4266 GCA_027038255.1 Sulfurimonas sp.
ATATCATTCCGTTTTTGTGTGCTTCATGGACTATTTTTGCCGCTTGAGAGAGCATTGCATGTTCATTTGCTCCTCCGAGATAGAGCGTGTATCCAACACCTTTAATGTCAAGTCCACTCTCTTTTTTAAAGTTTACAATTTCATCAACACTTAACCATGCTTCAGAGTAGGGGTCTATTTCGTCATAAGGAACAAGGTTTGTTTTTGAATTGAGTTTTACAAGGTAAGGAATGTTTTTGTAGTCGCGTCCATATCTGCTTATAAGTCCAAACTGTGTTGCAAAAACACCGATTTTTGCTTTAGAAGCAATCTTAAACATATGCTCCGGAGAGTTATCTTCAAGAGGAATGCCTTTACCGTAAAAATCATTATTCAAGTGTTCGACCTTTTGGTCACCTGCAAAAAGCATTAGATGGTTTGTTCCATTTGTTGCTTCTTTTAAATTCTTTTTGTAAAGTGAAACTCTATTTGCCGGGACATCGGCTGGTACATTGTATTTCATTTTTTATCTCCTGTTTTTTTATCATCTATATCTTTTACAAAAGCACCACCTAAAAGGAGTGCTACACCGTCAAATAACAAACTAATTCCAACAAGGATTCCGATTAAGAACAGAGAACTTGCCGGCCAACCAATAACAAACAACACACCTAACGCTAAAGAAGTTATGGCATTAAAAAGCCATACCAACCAGATTTTTTTAGGTCTCAAAGAGAGTGCTAAAGAGAAACCTGCGAACGCATCTGTGAAGAAGTAAATAGAAAAAACAAGTCCAAGTGCTGCTGCACCTTGAATCGGAAAATAGAGGAGAACAAAAGATGAAAGAACAAGAATGAAACTCTTGAGCCACCCTGCCCAATCTTCTTTGTTGCTTTTATATGTCAAAATTCCCGACGTAATTCCTGCAAACATCATAAGATATGCTACGAGCATTACGGTTGTAACACTCATAAACTCAGGAAAAAGAATCCCTATTGCACCAAAGAGAACAAAGAGAGTTCCACTTATTTTGGCATGTTTTTTGAAGTTATCTACCAAATTTTTATTAAGATTCATCTCTAAATTGAGATTTTCATGCCATCTCCACATCTACTATCTCCCTAACTCTTTTTCGAGTTTTCCAATATCCTCTATTGTTTTTAACACGGAATCTGGATTCAGACTCATAGAATCAATTCCTAGACGCACTAAATACTCCGCCATTTCAGGATAATCTGAAGGGGCTTGTCCACAGATTCCGCTATGACGGTTGTTGCGTTTACACCCCTCAGTTGCTAGACGAATCATCTCTTTGACACCCTCATCTCTCTCATCATAATCAAACGCAACCACTTCGCTGTCACGATCAACTCCAAGTGTAAGCTGC
>JALVXQ010000044.1 GCA_027038255.1 Sulfurimonas sp.
TTAAGGGTGCTTAGGATGATTTTCATAATGACAGTTTAACATATTTGGAGGAAAAACAGCTAAGAGAAATAAAAGGGGAAAACTTAGCTGTTTTAAAAATTTATAGGAGTATATCTCTCGCTTATGAAAGGGGGAAAACATAATTGAGATGTAAAATTATAATAATTATAAGTAAATGTTAGGTAAATGCCTAAGATTTACTTGCTTTATACTCTTCAAGCATATTATCAAGATCAGTAAAAAGTATTTTCGATGCGTTTTCCATCTCCACAAAATTTTCTGTAATGATTTTTGGGTGATCATATTTAATGACAGAGTGATCTTTGACAAATTCAAGATTCTTAAAGACCATATTGTGCACTTTTGCATGCGGTATATCCATCTCTCTGAATGATTTCAGTTTTCCAAAACGTTCTTCTCCAAGAGATGTATACCATTGACCCATACGGCAGTGTTTATGATCTGGGAACTCTCTATTTGTGTCTTCACTGAGTATGGCAGAGTAGGCATTGGATTTAAAGAGGATATGGTCAACCTTAACAAGTGTTGTAAAGAGACGATTTTGAATGTTGACGGCTGTTACGGAAGCTCTTTGGGCAAGATGATTTAGGTCTTTAAAAGTGATTTCAAACTCATTGATAACAGAGCTTGACTCTTGGGCAATACTAGAGATTTCATCTGAATTGCCTCGCATGTCATTTGCCTCTTGTTGGAGGGTTGAGATGGTGATCTCAATCTCATTTGTCGCTTTTTGGGTACGTTCTGCTAGTTTTCGTACCTCATCGGCAACGACGGCAAAACCACGTCCATGCTCACCCGCACGTGCTGCTTCGATGGCAGCATTGAGTGCAAGTAAGTTTGTTTGATCAGCGATATCCTTAATGAGCCCGATGACTTCAGAAATCTCACGACTTCTGCCTTCAAGAGAGATAATGCCCTCATGTGATGAAGCGATAAGTTCAACAAGTGAACTTAATCGTTCTCCAATATCAAGAACATTGTTGAGTGACTCTGCAGACTCTTTGGCTGTCTGGTTTGAAACATCAACAATCTCACTTGCATTATCTGAAGCAGTACTCAAATCACCTTGAATAACACCAAGTCCTGCTGCAACACCACCCCCAAGACGCGTAAAGCTAGAAGACATCTCCCCTTTGATTTTTGTTTCATAACCGCTGGCAATGGAAGCAATGGCTCCATTGACTGTCTCCGCAGTTGTTTTAAAAATTCCTTGTAGACCTTGTGGATAGGTATGTCTGTATGTTTTTCCTTCTGAGGCTGCATCAATAGTCGTAGCAATATCACGCATGAAGGCTTCAAGTTGATCGAGAGTGTCATTGACCGCCCATGCAATCTCTGCATTATTTGAGTGGTCATTTGGAATATGTGTAATACGATCTTCGAGTTTTCCTTCTGAGGCATGACAGAGTACTCTTTGAATATCTGTTAAAATCCCTGTTGAACTTTTGTTTTGTGTTGTAGGAATAAAGAGTGCAATAATGAGAATGAGCAGTAAGAGAACTCCCAAAATATAAGCGGCTATGACAAAAGCATAGAGAGTGGCAAGTAGTAAACCTACAAACAGTAGTAAGGATTGTTTATTTTTGAATAGAGATGATAAGTTCATCGTAGCTTACTCCTTCTTTGTTTATTAAATCATTGAGAATTTTTTCACCTGCAGCGATTCCACCACTTTTTTCGGCTTGAAGAATCTGGGCATAGAGAGGTTTTATGATTGCTAAGGCATCTGCATTTGGTTTTCTACGTACAGAGTAATACCCTACAATGTTGCCATTTTCATCAAGAGAAGCGGTAACGTTTGCGTAAACCCAGTAATCATTTTCATTTTTTGTCTTGTTGACAACATAAGCAAAAATCTCTTGTTTGTTTTGGATTCGCTCCCATAAGAGTTTAAAGATTGTCTTTGGCATGTCAGGATGCCTAACGATATTGTGCGGCTTACCTAAGAGTTCCTCTTCAGTGTATTCCGCTAAATCTATAAAGATTTTATTTACATATGTGAGACGACCTTTGGTATCTGTTTTAGACACGATGAAGTCATTTTCACCCATCTCTCTAGTCATATTTTCCACCTTGTTATTTTCTAATAGAGAGTATTCTATCATATTCTTGTTGGAATATAGTTATAATTGCAGCATGTTTTACTTACTTTCACTCTTTTACTATTTCTATTTTTCTATCATAGGTATATATATTATCTTTTTGCCAAAAGTTTTAAACGATGTGGGATACTCCGCAGGTGAAATCGGGATTATTTTTGCGGCAGCTCCTTTGATCCGTTTTATTTTACCCTTTTTATTTATTAAAGGTTTGCAGTTAAATACAAAGATCTTTAATGCCTCTTTACTGCTTGTAATTTTCAGTGCACTCTCTTTTTACCTCTCTTTAGAACATTTTTATTTTCTTCTGCTTTGTAATATTGCACTTGGAGTTGGACTTGCACTGGTTCTGCCTTATGTAGAACTCATTTCACTTGATTCTCTTGGCAAAGAACGTTACGGCAAAGTGAGACTCTTTGGCTCACTTGGTTTTATCATCGTTGCTCTTGTTCTTGTGAAGTTTTTGTCCTGTGCCTATGTTGCTTTGGACTTTTTATTTGTAGTAACACTCTTGATGAGTGCTGTTGCTTACTTTGTGCAAAAAGAGAGCAGAAAAAAGGAGTGCAAAGAGCCAGAGGTTTATCATAACGACATCAGCCTTTTAAAAGATTACAAACTCTGGCTTGGACTTTTGTTGATGCAGACAAGTTTTGGCTCGTTTTACAACTTCTTTACCATCTATGAGACAGATAGGGGCATCTCTATGGATATGACCATATATCTCTGGAGTTTTGGTGTCATTGTTGAGGTGGCGATGCTCTTTTTTCAAGGGAGATTTCTACGCGGCAATCTTTTAACAGTGCTGCAGGTGACTGTTTTTGCGACAGCGATTCGATGGTTTCTTGTTTTTCTCTACCCTGTAGATTTGGGTGTGCTCTTTTTTGCACAGTCTCTGCATGCACTCTCTTTTGCCCTGTTTCACTCCGCCGCCATTAGCTACCTTTTCTTGCACTATAAGCACAAGAGTCTTGCACAGCAGTTTTTCTCGGGAATCAGTTATGGTTTGGGTGGATTAAGCGGAGCACTCATAGCAGGATTTGTTTATGAGCACTATCCAGATTATCTCTTTTTGAGCTCATCGGCAATCGCACTGATGGCATTGCTGATGATAACGCTCTATAAAAAAAGTTCTAATAATCCATTATAAGGTTAAGCGTGAGTGTTGTATCTGTGTGTTCTTTGTCTATTGCCGGCTGGTTGACATAGTCGGCTTTATAGCTGATACCCGCTGAAAAGATGTCAGATATTTTAGAATTGAGTGATGTTTTAGAGTAGCCAAAATAGTTTTGCAAGTCATCAATCTGCCCTCTGATGGAGAGTTCCTGGTTGAACTTGAGTGTTTTTGTGATTTGGTAGTCATAAACACCTTTGAATCTGTATGCCGCATAATCATTCTTTTTGCCATATGTAACTGTTGCTACAGGAGTATTACCTGAATTTGGATAAGGAATAATATTTCCAGAAGAATCATATTCTGTATCTGCCTCCTGGTCAATCGAGTAAAGGATATTTCCACTGAGTGTCAGCTTATGCTTGTCGGTTATAATAGCTTTGTACTGCGCACCCGGACCTGTATAGAACTGGTAGTCATAACTTGAAAACTTGTCTACTTTGTATCCAACAAGATAATCAAAAGCGAGTCTATCGGTAAAAGCATAGTTATAGTTGAGTTCTAAAAGATACTTGTTCTTCGTTTCATTGCCGCTGTCCTCTGCATACTGACCGTCAAAGTTTATTTTTCCTTCATGCTTGCCCCATGCTTTTTTTGCTGTTGCGTCAAGATTGAAAGTTTTTGTTTTTGTGTTTCCGTTTGTCTCAATATAACCAAACTCTGTGTGTGTTTTAAGCGGTGTAACTTTCACATCCTCTGCGTGAGATGTGAGTGCTGCAGTAGAGATAAGTGCTGCAGAGAGTAGTATTTTTTTCATTTTTGTCCTTTATTTTGAATTTAATTTTCTTTATCTGTATGAATATCCATTTGCGGATAAGGAATAGAGATGCCTCTTGCATCAAATGTCAGTTTTACATTTTCAAGCATATCAAAATGAACATCCCAGTAATCTTCTGTCTTTGTCC
>JALVXQ010000045.1 GCA_027038255.1 Sulfurimonas sp.
GCCAACTTCCTTGTGATGGATGAGCCAAACAACCACCTCGACCTTGAAGCGATCGTCGCACTGGGTGAAGCGCTGCACCGCTACGAAGGCGGTGCTATCGTCGTCTCACACGACCGTGAGCTCATCGATGCTTTCGCCAACCGTATCATCAAACTCAATGAAGATGGGACGATGATCGATTTTGAGGGGGATTATGAGGCGTTTGTGGAGAAGTACGGTAAATAGTTACAGGTTGCTGTCTTTGTCATAAATCTTCTCACACTCGTTCCACATCGTTGCATGTGGAATGACAATAAACTCTCTTTTTTACATCTTTGGACTACACAATATCTATTATCTTATTGAACAGAAGTATATTTTATATTGTACATATTATCTAATCATATACTTAGAAAAATAAACCATTTATCTTAGAGGAAATCTAATGAAAACAACCAATAAAACCATGAAGGCATTAAAAAAGATTTTTTTTGTAGGTATATTGCCGATAGTGACTTTGCATGCCACCTGTTCAAAAGAGAATCTTTCCGGATGTGTCGCAGATGCAAAAAAGGCATATAACCAGGGTAAATATAAAAAAGCGATTGATTTTTTGGCGTTGCCATGCCAGTTAAAAAAGGGTGCCCCATGTGGTTTGATTGGGGCGATATATCGTGATGGTATTGGGGATGTTCCAAAAGATAAAGCCAAAGCACTCTCTTATATAACAATGGCATGTGAGGGTGGTTACCCCAAATCGTGTATGGATCTTGGTATTTTCTATCAGGCGGAAGGGAAAGTTGACAGTGCAATTAAAAGCTATACCAAAGGGTGTCAAAAAAATGATGTAGGTTCATGCTACAACCTTGCAAGTATGTACTATTTTGGTGCAGGTATTCCAAAATCTCCCGAAAAAGCCAAAAACTTCTACAAAAAAGCATGTGAATTAGGAGATAAAAATCAGGCTTGCGAGCGGTATGAACGACTTTCAGGTATGGTAGTAAAAAAAAGTGAAGTGGAGAAATTTGCACAGGGATGCAAAGAAAAAGATGGCATGGCCTGTCATAACCTTGGGACATATTTCTACAACGGTAAAGGTGTCAAACAGGATTATAAAAAAGCATTGCAGTTTGATGAGTTTGCCTGTGCTTACGAATATGCAATGGGGTGTAAAAATGCTGCTTTGGAGTATTACTACGGAAAGCACGTGAAAAAAGATATCAAAATGGCATTAAGTCTTTTCATAAGGGCAGGGGCTTTGGGTGAAAAGTCCGGCTTTTTTAATGCGGGTAATATCTATCAGTATGGGAAAGGGGTTCAAAAAGATTTGAAACTTGCTAAAGAACTATACATGGGTGGATGTATACATGAAGATATGCCATCGTGTGTAAAACTGGGGTACTTTTTTGAAAAAGGACTTACAGAAAAGGCAGATGGGGACAAGGCAGCATGGTTTTACAACGAAGCATGTAAACGTAAAGAGAAAAAGGGGTGTATCAATATGGCATTTTTGTATTATGAGGGAAAAGTGGTAGAACAAGACCCGCTAAAAGCCAAGATATACTTTGAAAAAGCCTGTTCTCTTGGAGATGAAGCGAGTTGTAAAAACAGTAAAGCAATTAAAGTTTTGAAGAATAAATAGAAAATAATATGCAAAAAATAAAAGAAATTCTAAATACACTGCTAACCGTTTGGCTACTTTATGTCGCTATTAAATATTTACTTATAGCCAAGAATGGATATACACTCTATTCTCTAACCTTGGGAATAAGTGCTCTTGCCCTTTTTGCTTGGCGTATGTACATGTTTTTAAAGAATAGAAAAAAGGAAATAAATCCAGAAGGCTATGGTTATATACCCAATATGCTCAAAACAGCTAAAGGTTTACTTTTAGATGACTATAAGTCATTTAAGAAAGAGATAAAAAGTGCTGTAAAAGAGAAAAAACCCTACATTATCGGTATAGATGGTACAAAATATTATACAGCCTACATAGAGCCCGATAATCACAAGGAGTGGAACAGACGCTATATAGAGATGGCAAAAGAAAAAGATATAAAAATTATTAAACGAAATGGATTGGATATCCAAGAGATAGTTACGCTTAATTATATAGGTGATGACCTTGAGAGATATATGTTTGTTTATGCCCAGTTAAAAGAAAGGTTGTTACAGTTTAGTGCAGATGGGCTTATTGAAAATATAAAAAAACTTATTGCTCCTCTTAACATTAGATTAGATTACGACAAGATAGAAAATATTTACCAAAAATATGCCAACAGCAAGGAGCAATATATTGTTGATTTTTGCCGTGAAGAGATATGGCATATCAAAGACATAGAGGCTTTTAAAGAGGTGTATGAACAGCTCAAACAAAAGGGGTATTTATTTATTGTCAGTGGTTATGCAAGTGATGATAGATGGTTTGGTGTGTTAGATGCTGATACTGTGTTGGCAATGGCAGAACTTCAGACAATAGATATTCGTTCTGTCAATACACTTTTGACTGATTATATTAAAGAGAGATATTACACTTATGAAGAGCAGTTTGAACACTACTATGCCAGTGTGAAAGATAAGATTCTTTCAGTGCCTCATGAGATACTCTATAAAGTTGATATTCAAAAAGAACCAAGAGCAGCATCACTCTCTATGATAGGAGGCAAAGGCATAGGTCTTAGTGATGAAAATTATCCTAAATATGGTGATACTCCTATGACACATTTGTTAACGCTGGATTTGAATGATTTCCCAAATTTAAAAGAGCGTTACCCTACAAAACGGGCTATTAGCCTCTATATGAATGCATATAACGGTAAAAATGAAGCCTATGAACCATATACAAAAGAGACGGCTGTCATATTTTTAAGCCAAAAAGATATAGACGAAAAGAGATTAATATCTCTTAATGTGCAGCATTGTCAAAGGTTTTCACTTAAAGTGACTCCTTATGCAGTACCAAAAGAGATATTTTCTGAAACCCTAGAAGAAGATAGTATTGCAGAAAAACTAAATAGTTACTTTTATAACTTTAGATATGTAGGCAATAAGCCTATTTGGATGCAAAATGAGGAGGAGATACCAAATTTTATTATGCAAACAGGTGAATTTTTATGTTCAGATGATAGCACCACTACCTGCGATACTGTCAATTTCGCTGGTGGTATTATGTATATCTTTGAAGAGACGGCATTTTGGCAATGTGGGTAGAGATAGATGTATTATAGGAGGAGAAAAAATGGCAACAAAAACAGCAGAAGAAATTATAGATTTAATGTTTTTACCTCTAACAGACAATAAAGTAGTGGAGACATTAGATTCACTAGGCATCGAGCAACCTAGCTTGGATGAGAAATATGAGATGGAAGGGCGAATAGCTATTATCGATACAGATAATAGTGGATTGCAGTTTGAATTTGAAGAGTTGGATGATTATGATGCTGAGGGTGAGCCTATTTTGACTACCATTGCATTTGACGACGAAAAAAGAGTCTCTTTCCCCTACGGTTTGCACAAAAACGACAGCTATGAGACAGTAGTCCAAAAGATGGGAAGAAATCCTGATTTTTGTAGCAAGAGGCTATCTTTTAGCAAGCAATGGGTATTTCCTTTCAAAAACAGTGAATTAACAATGGCTGTACACTTCAAGCCAAATATGGAAGGCATAAATACAATAGTTGTAGGTGAATTTGATAGGGCAAGGGTGGAAAAAAGTGAGTCCATTTTCCCCTGCAACGAATTGGAATAATTATGATAACAAAAAGATTTGTGCAAGATTTAAAAGATGAAATAGCCTATGAAAAAAGGTACAAATACCAAGTCCCTTTTGAAAAAGGGGACTACTACCAAACACTCAAAACTGTCATCCAAACTTCTCTTGAGAATGAAAATTTGGTTATAGCTTATTTTGACTTCTTGCATGATTTGTTTGTATTTCATTTTGAGTACAGTGCTTTTGCTTACATAGAGCTTCAAGATAAATCTATGGCGCTCTCTCATCTTTCTAAAGCCATTCATTATGGTGAACTAGTGGCTACACAAGCTCCAAAAACATGTGGATGCAGAAAAGGAGATAATCCTTTTATTCTTTCGAATAAAGCAGCATTTCTTTCCAGTATGTTCCTTCTGACAGATAAAGAGGAGGCTTTCAAAGTTTTTACTGATTATATGA
>JALVXQ010000046.1 GCA_027038255.1 Sulfurimonas sp.
CTATATAACTTCTTTTCTCTTTTTTTGTCTTAGTTGGTAGGTCAAAAAGTACAAATATCCACATAAATTTAGCCACTTTACTCTACCAATGGTAAAATGAGTTGGTTGCTGTCATTTAACTTCATAGCCCTTACAAAGCCCTCTGCCATCGTGTCACAAATATTAAGCATAAGTACATTTTCATCATTTAGTTTCATCTCCATTACTAGAACATTTAAAAGTGCTGACTTTACCTCTATTCCTAGGTGAACATCAAGAGCATCTTCTATCTCTAGTTTTTTCACCACCATATCTACCATTGGGCGAAGTGGTTCTATCATATCATCAGCGAGATTATAAGCATTGAGTTCAGAACGATGAAAAACTCCAAAAGTTGGAAGTAAACCGTGAGAGACTAAAGAACGAGCAACAGCACCTCTGAGTATGGCATACCCATAGTTGAGTGCTATATTTCTAGGGTCAAAAGCTTTTTGATCTCTTGTAAAGTCATCAAAAAGCAGACTCCAATATCTTCTTGCTGCTAGTGCTTCTAAATTTTCACTATCGCCTGATTTTACTTTATTTTCTAAAACAGAGACTTGAAAATCATCTTTGTTAAAGTACCTTAAAAGCCTTGCTTGATTTGAGATTTTTTGAATGATAATTTTTTGCCATATCTGTTTTTTTAAAGGAGCTTTCATATCTACTTGAATATGAGCAATTTGAGAGAGCCTTGAGTGCTGATGAAATGGAGTGAAGAGACCATTTGGCATATGGTAGTTATCACAGCTAAAAAGAGCTATATTGCTTTCTGCTATATTACTTAAAAGTGCAGTCGTTACAATAGCCTGATTTGTCTCTAAAACTATGACCGTTATATCTTCAAGCGGCACTTGCATGATTGGTTCATCCTTTGGTTCATAAACAAACTGTCGATTTTTCATACTAAGCTTACAAGGTTTACTTACTAATATCGTTCTCCATGCACTCACAATCTTCTCCTTTTTTAGCTCCTATTTTTTCTTTGTCTTCCCTCTTTTATACTACCTTGCCGTTTTTCACTCTTTACCTCAACATAGCCTCCTAAAGGGTCTACTTGATATTTTTTTATAAATACTAAATTTTGAGAACCTAAATTAAATTCTTCTTTTGCATCATGTGATTTAATTGTTAAATTAGCTGTCCCACTGTGAGTGCTATCATAATAGCCCAAAAGTTGAACAGATTCTTTCTTAGCAGTCTTCTTCGTCTTAACTTCTATCAAATCCCGCTTATAAAATGAGAACTTAAACTCATACTCATTATCCATTTCTATCCATGGTTTTGCACCTTGAACTATCGCCTTATTTGGCAACTTCTCTTTCACAAAATCACTCACATATATAGGTACTAAATAGTATTTACCTGTCTTTTTATTTTGAAATAAATCCACTCTTGGCATAGCATCATTTAAGGCTATTCCATGTTTGAGTTTTACATTATTTGTTACACTACCACCCTTAAGTACCTCAACCTTACCATTCTCTTTTTTCGTACTTAATGTTTTATTGCTATATATGGTCTCTTTATGAGCAGCCCCACCTATCTTTCTTCGTGGCATATGCGAAACAAAGATCTCACTCACACTCTCTCTCACTCTAACTCCAAAATCTTCTAGTGGCGTTACAAATCGCAAAGCCTTAGACTTCTCCTCTTTACTTTTATAGATGTATCCCTCGCGTTTAGTTGAAACATCAGAAAGTCTTTTAACCATAGACTGCGTTGCAAATGCTAAAATTATCGCGTCTTCTGCATGATGAAGATGATTGTCTCTGTTTTTGTCACCTACTCCCCACTTATAACGCAGTTGAGAAGTAAGCATTCCATTCATAGTATATATATGTCGTTTATCTTTTGAGTCTCTAAATGCTATATGTGCTTCCATATAGTTTTTTATAAACTTAGATATGTATGAGGTATCAGTTTTGTTTCTCTCTTTAAAAGCTATTTCACTATTTTCATCAAAATTAGTTTTTAGCAGTCTTCCTTTTTTTGCTTGTTTTATATTTTTGTAACCCTTAACTCTCTGCTCAAATACATCAAACTTCTCTTGGCTCATATACTCATAAGGTGTTTGTGAGCCTTTATCTTGGTTCTCTTTTGTAAAACATAAAACTTTATTATTTAGAGAGTCATCAAGTGAGCGACTATATGGCAGTATATGGTCTACTTCTGTTGCATAAGGGTCATTTAACAAATCAGGTTTAATCTCTTTACCACTGTATATACACTCACCATTTTGCTCTTTCCAAAGTCTAAATTTCAGAAGTTCTTTAGCACTTGGTTCATGCCCTAAAATTTCAGTTGCATGAACTCTTGCTTCCTCTTTTTTGTCTCTAAAATCCCCTTGAGCTTTTTTAATCTCATTTCTATCTTTATGAGATTTTTTAATATCTCTTGTTAATTCTATATGAACAGTATCTATCGCCCCATATTTTCTAGCAATGGCATTATAAACAAGTCGCATCTGTGCTACTGCTCTTTTAACGACTGGATTTGTCATCTCAATATTTTCTTGCTTGCTTAATGCTGGCAAGAGTAGAGTTTTTTCACCTTCAAAGATAGCCTTAAAATCATAACCTGCTCTATTACAAGCCTTATCATAATCCTCTCCCTCTTCAAGGTACGGGACGATGTTTCTAAGCGCTTTGGTACTTAAATGCCCAAAACCAGAAAATGAAAGGCTTAATAATGCTTCACACACCTGTTTATTCTCTACAATCTCAAAAAGTTGTTTTAAACTCTCTTTATCATCTTTTTCAGTTGTTAAAATATTTGCAATGGCATCTAAAACCTCATAATCATTTTCTATAGTATCCCAAAAAAGATTATCTGCATTTTGAATTGACCTTTTTATTTTATGATAAGCAGGAAATTCTATAAGTTTTTCAGATTCAGGTTTTTTAATTTCTCCTGTTTTATAATCATGATAGACTAAGCCTTTAAACTGCACATTTTCATCTAAATCAAGTAGTTTTCTCAAATCTGAATATTTAATTGCTCTTTGAATAGTTTTTGCTTTAAATATAATTTGTTGTATCTCTTGAAATAAAAGTAACTCTTCTTTACTCTCTATAATCAAACGCAGATTTTTAAGTTTTTGTAAGGCTCTAAAATATTCAAAACTATAAGAACTTTTTGAAGCTCTTTTTTCATTAACTTCAAATGGACAATTTGCAACCATATCAAATACTGATTTTAAAGGTCTTTGCTCAAATGCTATCTCTTTATAAGTTTTCAATAACGTATCATTGACAAATTTATTTCCAAACTCTTTTTGTTTTGTGAAAATTATCTCTATCTCTTGCTCAAGCATACTTCTTGCAACAGAATTCTCATAGTTTAGTTTTCCCTCACTATCTTTTCCATTGCGTTTTTTCTCTTTTGTAGAGATATACTCACCAACTGTTAGAAATTCTGAACTCTCTAAAACAGTTTTATTATGCCCAATTCCAGAGAGAACTGCCTTGCCTTCACTATCTGTTACTTCATCACTTTTTCTATTGGACTTGTAACCCCTATGTTTAGCAAGATGAATCATAATTCGAGAGAGTTCTTTGTTATTTAATTCTCTATAAAGAGCCTCTCTTCTTAAATCCCAAACATCTTTTTGCCCTTTATTGCCAATAAAAAGAGTATCTAGTTCATTTTGAGTAAGAATTTTATTTGAAAGAAGCAGTCGTTTTATTGCTCGTAGTTTTTGAGCCTTGCGTTTAGTAGTTCGTCTAGCACTTCGTGCTTCACGACGAGGAAGAGCCAAAGACTTCCCATCTTTAGGGTGTTCAGCAATAGTAAATATTCTTACACCACTATCAATAATTTTATTGTTTTCTATCTTATTATCAACATTTACTAAAGCCCAGCCTATAGAAGTTATTCCTAAATCCAATCCTAAAACTAGTTTACTCATTTAATTTCCTTTTAATGGAAATAATTATAACATAACTACATTAGTTTATCCGAGTGAGAAACGAATGGGCTATAATAAAGAGGTTAGAGTTCCTCTGCAAGGCTCTGATTATTACTAATCATCCTTAAAAAAACTCTCTTACTCTATCTCTGCTTCCCAACAAAAAATCCACCTGCCATTCCAAGAGGAACAAC
>JALVXQ010000047.1 GCA_027038255.1 Sulfurimonas sp.
GTGTAGCCCTTATCGTTGACAATACAATCACACCATTAAGTATAACGCCCTTAGAACTCGGTGCAGATATTGTTGTCTACTCTACCACAAAAATCATCGCAGGTAATTCTTCTGCCTTAGGTGGTTGTACTGTTTTTCGAGCAATTAATGAGGGAGATGACAAGTTTAAAACTAAGCGCTACTCTTTTTTAGCAAAATTCATCAAAGGTGCCGGCAAAATGGCACTGATTCCAAATGCAAAGAAACGGGCACTGCGTGACTTTGGAATGAGTGCAAATGCCCATGCAAGCTACCAGACCATGCTAGGACTCGAAACACTTCCGTTGCGACTTTCAAGAGTTGTGCAAAGCGTGGAGACCATTGTAAAAGCACTCAATGCACAAGGACTCAACATCAACCATCCTGTGCTTGCTTCCCATCCGCATCATACAAGATACAAAGAGGATTTTCAAAATGGTTGTGGTACACTTTTCACCATAGATATGGGCTCACAAGAAAGAGCCTATGACTTTTTAAGAAAAACAAAACTAGCAACGATTACGGCAAATATCGGCGATAGCAGAACACTTGCCCTACACATGGCATCTACGATATACAGTGATTTTGATGCAGAGACGAGAAAATTTTTAGGTATTACAGATGGACTTATCCGTATCTCTATCGGTTTAGAAAATCCACAAGATATCATCGACGACTTTACAAAGGCGGCACAATAATTATGGCAACAAAAACAGATTATGAACTCCATGAAGAGACTGCGTTAAAATATCCAAAAAAATACAAAGTTTATCTTCTCAATGACGATTATACTTCAATGGAGTTTGTTGTAGACATCTTGATGACAATATTTCATAAGAGCTACGAAGAGGCAGAGGCTATAATGCTTGAGGTGCACAAACATGAACGCGGCTTATGCGGTGTCTACACATATGAGATAGCAGAGACAAAAGTAATGCAGGTAACGAGGCGAGCAAAAGAGAGTGCTTTTCCTTTAAAAGCCACGATGGAAGAGGAGTAAAAAATGATCAGCCCCACACTCAATGATATTTTTCAAAAATCCATACTCTTTGCCAAACAACTCCATCATGAATATCTCACAATCGAACATGTTTTTTATCTTCTGCTAAATTCAGCAGAAGGTGCAGCAATTATAGAAGCATGTGGTGGTGATGCACAGAAGATGAAAGATGAACTCGCAAACTATATCAAAGAAAACATAGAGATTCTGCCTCAAAATATTGAACAGGAGCCGTATGAAAGTGTAGCGCTCTCACGGTTAATAGATAATATGGTGCGCCATATTCAATCAGCAGGCCAGACAAGTGCTGATGTTGGTGATTTGCTTGCTGCACTCTATGAAGAAGAGCATACCTATGCTTATATGCTTCTCAACGAGTACCAGATTTCTCGTCTAGATATTTTGGAGATTATCTCTCATACAGATATACAAAAAACTGCAAACGAAAAAGAGAGTAATCTTGAGAAGTATGCCATCAATCTTTTACAAAAAGCTAGAGAGGGTAAAATCGACCCGGTAATAGGCAGAGATAAAGAGATAAAACGCGTCACGCAGATACTCTGCAGAAGAAAGAAAAATAATCCTATTTTAGTTGGTGAGCCTGGTGTTGGCAAAACAGCAATAGCAGAAGGCCTGGCACTACAAATCGTCGCTAAAAATGTTCCTGAGATTATCCAAGACTCTGAACTCTATGCACTTGATTTGGGAGCTCTGCTTGCAGGCACAAAATACCGTGGTGATTTTGAAAAAAGGCTCAAAGGGGTGATGGATGAGATTAAACTTATTCCAAATGCCATTCTTTTTATTGATGAGATTCATACACTCATAGGTGCGGGAAGCACAAGCGGTTCTATGGATGCAGCAAACCAACTCAAACCTGCCCTTGCCTCAGGCGAAATAAAATGTATGGGCGCAACTACTTTTTCAGAGTACCGCAATAGCTTTGAAAAAGACAAAGCCCTCAGCAGAAGATTTTCAAAAGTAGACATTAATGAACCATCGAAGGCAACAAGCTACAAAATACTCAAAGGTCTGCAGAAAAAATATGAAAAGCATCACGGTGTAAAATATACAAATAAAGCACTTCAAACAGCAGTAGATCTCTCAAAAAGATATATTACTGACAGATTTCTTCCAGATAAAGCAATTGATCTTATTGATGAAACTGCAGCATCTTTTCATCTCAAGAAAAATAAGCGCATAAAAGTCAGTGCGACAGATATTCAAAAAACTATTGCCTCCATTGTTGGAATTTCTAACACTAAAATGAACAGTAATGAGACAGAAGCACTCAAAAACTTAGAAGATAATTTGCAGACTCGTGTTATAGGACAAGAGAGTGCTGTTGCAGCTGTTGCACAGGCCATTAAAATATCAAAAGCAGGACTTACACCACAGAATAAGCCAATCGCTTCATTTCTCTTTTCAGGCCCAACGGGTGTTGGAAAAACAGAACTCGCCATTGCGCTAAGCTCTACACTTGGTATTCATTTTGAGAAGTTCGATATGAGTGAATATATGGAGAAACATGCTCTCTCACGTTTAGTTGGAGCACCACCGGGCTATGTTGGTTATGAACAGGGTGGACTTCTTACTGAAGCGATTAAAAAACATCCTTATACAGTACTCTTACTCGATGAAATAGAAAAAGCACATCCTGATTTAGTAAATATTTTACTTCAAATAATGGACAGTGCAACACTGACTGACAATAATGGCTATAAAGCAAATTTTCAAAATGTAATTCTCATCTTGACATCAAATATTGGAGCTACTGCTCGCAGCGTTATGGGATTTAATAAAGATGATTCACTGGCAGCCAACGAAGAGTTGAAATCATTCTTTACACCGGAATTTAGAAACAGACTCGATGCCATCGTTGATTTCAAACAACTTTCACATGAAACTGTAAAAGGCATCGTTTATAAATTTATAAATGAGTTAAATAATGAGTTGAAAGCGAAAAAAATCACGGTCTATCTTAATGATGAAAGTGCAGAATTCATCGCAAACAAAGCCTACTCAAAAGAGATGGGGGCAAGACCTATTAAGCGCTATATCCAAGACAACATCACAAACAGACTCAGTGATGAAATTCTCTTTGGGAAGTTAAAAAATGGTGGAAGTGTTGAAGTCAATGTTATAAATGACACACTCCAACTAGATTTTCAAGAGCTAGAACTTGTACCTGCCACAACTAAATAGTCACTCTTTAACTTTTCCAGACCCACGAGATGCGAATGAAGACGGTATCGTTGCGTGGGGAGGTGACTTGAATCCTTCCCGACTTATACGGGCCTATCAAAATGGAATCTTTCCGTGGTATTCACAGCAGGATCCAATTCTATGGTGGTCGACAGATCCAAGACTCATTATGGAACTTGATGATTTCAAACTTTCCCGTTCTTTGAGAAAAAGTATAAAAAAGTTCACTTACTCTTTTAACACTAATTTCAAAGAAGTAATGCAATACTGCGCAACAACACAGAGAAAAGGCCAACAGGGTTCATGGATAAATGATGAACTAACAGAATCATTTGAAGTATTGCATGGCATGGGAGTAGCACATAGTGTAGAGAGTTATGATGTAAAGGGAAAATTAGTAGGTGGCTTATATGGCTTAGTCATAGGAAAAGTATTTTGTGGAGAGTCTATGTTTGCTCACAAAAGTGATGCTTCAAAAGCTGCCTATGCAATACTTGTCAGACATCTTAAAGATTGGGGATATGATTTTATTGATTGTCAGGTTCCGACAGAACACCTCAAAAGTCTAGGTGCAAAAGAAGTTGCAAGAGAATATTTTTTAATGCGATTAGAAAAAGTCAATATGGATAAGATAGAACATGATTGGAAGATAAATAGTTTATTGTTAGAATAAAAGTGATTAAAGTAAATTATAAAGAAAAATTGATCAACTAGGCAGCGACCTACATTCCCACACCTGAAAGATGCAGTATTATCAGCGATGAGAGGCTTAGCTTCTGGGTTCGGAATGGGACCAGGCGTTTCCCTCTCTCT
>JALVXQ010000048.1 GCA_027038255.1 Sulfurimonas sp.
CTTGAGTTCCTGCGTCAATTTTTGCTGTTCCAGCTAATGCTGTATACTCTTTTCCATCAACACCCGTTCCATCGACTGTAGTGTAGTCAAAAGTCACATCTCTTGGACTTGCAGTATCCATAGTAATCGTGAATATGACTTTCATATCACCAGATGGCACACCATCAATAACTGTTCCATCTTCAACTACTGTTACATCCGCCACACTAAGGTTTGGATCACTGAAACCATTGATAGTAATAATTAAATCCGCTGTATCTGTAGAACCATCCTCATCAACTAAAGTATATGCCATAGTGTCCGTTAATGTCTCTCCTGTATTAAGAGCATCTACCACAGGATTGTCATTATCTAGTTTATAAGTATAAGTACCATCCGCATTAAAAACAACAGTTCCATATGTTCCTTTAACACTCTGTGCAAGGACTTTTGTTGTACCTTGGTCAGCCCCTTGATTATCTACACCACTACCATCATCATCACTAAATACATTACCACTAGCAGTTACACTCTCGGATGAGTCTTCAGTAACCATATTTACATTATCTGCCGCTATAGGTACATCATCGATTATATTTATTTGCAGGTCATCACTTGCACTATTTCCTCGTATGTCTGTAATAGTAATATGAGTTGTATCATCTGTATCTAGGGTATGATTAACTGCACTGTCGAGTGTATATGTATAGGTGAGTTTTCCTATATGTAGTCCAGGCACAACAGGGTGATTCAAGTCAGAATACCCATCAAAGACAATAGTTCCGTATTCGGTTTGCATAGTTCGAGTTGCACCAGTAGCTATTGCATTTAAATCATCAAGATTTAAAAGTAATGTATGTCCTGCTGATTCAAAGAGTACTTCTTTAAAACCATCACCAGTAATAGCAGAGATAAAACCTGTAACAATATTTTCAGTATTAGTTTCATCTGTACCTATGACATCAATACTTGATTCATATGCATTTCCACTAGTAACATAAAAAGCAGGCGAGCTTGTTTGCCCTTCTATAGTTATATCTAAAGTTGATTCTGTTGTATCAAAATCTAAATCTTGAAGAGTATAAGTCACACTATCATGAAGAGTCTCTCCATCAATAAGTGCTTTTACACTAAGATTATCATTGTCCACTCTATAGACATAGCTTCCATCATTTTGAAGAGTTATAAAACCATAAGTAGTTGTAAGTTCGGTGCCAATAGTTCCACCACTCACACCAACAACATCATTTGCAACTAAATCATCATCAGCACCAACATGATCATTATCCATTACATTTCCAGTAACTTCATTTTTAAGATAGTTACCTTCGACAATACTGTTTACATCATCTTGACTAGTTGGTAAATCATCTATAACATTAATAACAAGAGAACTAGTAGCAGTTTGACCTCCATTATCTATAACTACGATTTGAAGTGTATCTGCAAAAACATCACTATTTTTTTCATGAAGATAATTATCACTCGTCTGATAAGTATAAGAAACAGTATATGTACTCCCAGATTTAAAAAACTTATTTAATGTTAAATCACCTGCTTGCATAGTTATAACTTCAGGTGTCGTATTTAATGCCTGCAACTCAGCAAGAGTAAATACATGTGTACCAATAGTAATATTTTTCAGTCCAGACAGTGCTTCGAATGTAAAACTGTTATTTGCAGTATCTGTACCAGATGGTTGATAGGAGTCATAAAAGTTATCTTCTACTTGAGATAAATTAGTAGTCAGTTCTGGTGCAGGATTATATACAGGAATGGTGTCGCCATATATTTTATTAAAATCGTATGTATCGGAATATAAATTAGCATCTATTAAAGTAGCCTCTACATTGACCACTTTACCTGTTCTTTCTAAAAATGTTGAATGTTCTCCAGTAGCATTTTGTAGAGTATCTATTGTATGAGTAATTTCTGAAGATTTTGTTGTAGTTGTTGTTGAGAGTGTTTGAGCATTATCTATATCTTCATCTTGAGAACTTTTTTCTTCTTTTGGCATATCACCAAAAAAGGCCATTTCAAAACCATCTTTACCACTAAGCGTCATTTGAGAATCATTGTAGGGATTTTGAATGAGGATATTTGCAGAAACAGAGTCACCGTAAAGCACCTCTCCTTCATAAACCTTGTCACCTACTTTGAGCTCTCTTATATTTCCTTCCTTGTCTTTTGCAAAATATTTTCCATGAATGTTTTTTACAATTCCTACAACTTTCATCTTACTCTCCTCATTTAATGCTCACTAAAACTATACTGCTTAGTTTTCAATATAGGTTTTAAAATATAATTTAAAACTGTCTTCTTCCCTGTGATAATATCAACATTAACTGTCATTCCAGGAATAATTTTTAGATGTTTTCCATTTCGTTCCATGTAGCTCTTTGCTGTTTTTATACGAACTTTGAAATATGTCATCTCATTTTCATCCTTGAAACTATCGGCACTAATACTCTCTACTTTTCCATCAAGTGCTCCATAAATAGCAAACTGATAAGCAGAAAACTTCACTTTAGCTTTCTGGCCTTTATAAATAAATGCAATATCCGAAGGTTTTATCTTCGCTTCTATAAGTAAAGATTTATCTGTAGGTACAAGCTCTATAAGGTCAACTCCTGGACGAACAACACCACCAACAGTATGAATATAAAGCTTTTGTACAATTCCATTAATAGGGGATTGCACAATTGTTCTACTTACTTGATCTGAAAGTGCATCATTATTATTCAGTGTCGATTTGTATTTTGCAAGCACATCAGTAAGTTCCTCTTTTGCTTTTATCTCATAGCTGAGGAGTGCCTCTCTCTCTTTTGCCTTGGCTTCAGCTATAGTAGAGTTGATACGAGGTAGAGAAAGACTCACACCCTCTAACTCTTTAACTATAGAATTCTTTTCACGTTGAAGTTTTAAGAACTCATATTCTGACTTTATACCTTTTTTAACAAGAGGCTCTATTATCCCTATTTCTTTGTTAATAAGATGAATATTTTCTTGAAGAATTTCTTGACGTTTTATATTTTCTTTATACTCTTGTTCTTTTTGGTATCGTTGTTGTTTCAGTACCTTTTGCGTAGCATACAGTTTGTCCAAATTAGAAGAATAAAGACTCTTCTCATTTTTAACAACCTCAGGAATCTTTTGCATAAGCTCTTTTGATATGACAAGGGCTGAGCCACTTGCTTCGGCTTGAAGTCTTAATATTTTCGCTTTAAGTGCATAGGAAGAGAGCTGATTATTTTCATAAGAACTCAAAGATTTTTGGTTATCGATCTTGAGCAGGATATCCCCTTTGCGAACTTCTGCACCCTCTTGTGTTAAGATCTCTTCAACTATACCACCTTCGAGGTTTTGAATAAGTTGATTGTCTCCCCTTGGAATAACTTCGCCACTTCCTCTTGCTATCTCATCCACCTCTGCAAATGCCATCCAAGCTACTAGTAAAGCCAAACTGACAGCCCAAAAGATTATAATCATTCGTATCTTTTTTGGAGACTGTTCTAGAATAGCTGCACCTAAAGAGTGCATAAACTCATAATCATTTGCAGTAAGTTTAGATTTTTTCTTACTCATTTTGCGTTCCTGTGAGTTTTGCTATAACCTCATCTCTTTTGCCATCATGTTCTATCTTACCATTGTGTATGACAATAACGCGATCAACAAGTGAAAGAAGATTCATCTTCTGTGTCACAAGAAGCAATGTCTCATCTTTCAATTTTGCCTGAAGATTGTTTATAAACCTTGTCTCAGTAAGACTGTCCATTGCATTGGTAGGCTCATCTAGCAGTACAATATGACGTTCATTTAAAAAAGCTCTTGCTATGCCCACTGCTTGGCGTTGTCCACCTGAGAGACCTACTCCTCTCTCCCCTATATCCATCTCATAACCATGAGGGTGCTTGCTTGCAAATTCATCTACACCTGAAAGTTTTGCAGCCTCTAACATCGCTTCATCGGTAGCATGTGGGTACTTCGCTTTTATATTTGACTTGAGAGATCCTGCAAAAAGGTGAATATCTTGTGGCACATAAGATATATGCTCCCTAAGATCGGCTGGATCTATCTGCGAAATATCTACATCATCTAAAAAAATACTCCCTTCATCTGCATGATAAAGCCCAAGAATCAACTTTTCTATAGTGCTCTTTCCACTGCCTATGCGTCCGATAATGGCGACTTTCTCTCCTGGATTAATAGTAAAACTTACATGATTAAGAGCTTTTTTACCCTCTTGCTCATAACTAAAAGTGACGTCTCTAAACTCTATTTTTCCATTATATTTTAGACGCTGAATGAACTCTTTTGCCTGTGGTCTTTCCATGGGCTGAGAGATAATATTTTGTATAACTTCATAGGCAGATTTTGCATCTGAATAATTCGTTATAAGTCCTGCCGCTTGTCCCATAGGCGCAATAGTTCTAGAAGTAAGGATAACCACAGCGATAAGAGCGCCCATAGTGAGTTCAGAATCATTTATAAGATACACACCATAAAAAACTATAAAAACAGTGTTAAGCTGAATAAAAAAACTTGTAAGTGTTGGAATAGAAACACTCATAAGACGAGATTTCAAACTTTTTTGTGCTATTTCTGCTGTCGCTTCTTCATACTCATGCTGTATGCCAGAGTGGAGATTATGCGTTTTAATAGTCTCTATATTGTGTAAAGCTTCTATAAGTATAGAGTTTTTCTTCGCACTTACTGCATGTGTCTCTTCAATAGCCTTCGCCAAAGGCTCCTTAATGAAAAAAGCGTATCCTAAAATAATAGCAATCGTAATAAGAGGAATAATCACTATAGGACCACCAATAAAATAGATGACAAAAAGAAAGAGAATTGCAAAAGGCATATCTACAATAGCTGTCATTGTTGCATTTGTTAAAAATGAACGTATAGAATCAAAATCCTTGAGATTACTTGCGAATGAACCTACGGATCTGGGATAAGAACTTATTTTTAAATCTAAAACTTTTTCAAAAATAATTGAGCTCATAATTATATCACTCTTCTTTGCCGCTATCTCTAGCAAGTAGCTACGCGCATACTTCAGCGTTACATCTATTAAATAAGCTAAAACAACTCCAATAGTAAAGACATACAGTGTCTCTTTAGCATTATTTGGAATAACTCTGTCATAAACGTTCATAGTAAAAAGAGGTGTTGCAAGTACAAAAAGGTTTACTAACAGTGAGGCGAGTAAAACATCTTTATAGATACCGCTTGAGAGTCTCAATGTATCAAAAAACCAATGTTTTGAATGTGTCTTTATTTTTGGAGATTCTTTCTTATACATATAATTATTTTTCAGTAAAAAACAGTATCCCAAATATATCTCTTGAAGTTTTTCGATCTCTATCCACTCCTCAAGAGACTCCTCTTCAGCAAAAATAATCTTTGCACTTTTTCTATCTTCTGAAAAAGACTCTAAAATGCAGGAATTGTTTTCAGAAAGGAGAAGTATACAAGGAAGATGCAGATCTATTATTTCTGTAAGATTTTTTTGCGAAAGTGTTGACTTAAGCCCTGCTCGAGCTGCCGCACGAGAGAAAAGTGACTTTTTTCCCTCTTTACTAAAGAGCTCTACATTATTATCTTCTTTTGCTTTTGGAAGTCCGGCACTTAATGATTCAACACTATAAGGTTTAGCATAAAGTTTTGTATAGAGCGAAAGAGAGTGAAGTAAAGACATACTTAGCCTTTAGTCCCTCTTGTTCTTGTTTTAGGTTTTGCTAAAGTGGCATTTTGTTCAGGAATCGTTAACTCCACTTCCGTTCTACGATTTTGATGACGATTAAATGGATTTATATTTTCAAAGAGTGGTTCGCTTTCTCCTTTTCCTTCTGAAGTCAAACGAGAACTATCAACACCATTTTCAATAATCATCTCTTTTACTCTTTTTGCCCGACGTTCTGAAAGTTTTTGATTATA
This sequence comes from Sulfurimonas sp., assembly GCA_027038255.1. Lineage (GTDB taxonomy): Bacteria > Campylobacterota > Campylobacteria > Campylobacterales > Sulfurimonadaceae > Sulfurimonas. The sequence goes on from JALVXQ010000048.1 coordinate 5,920, forward strand.
TGCTGCTTTCCCTGTACTATCTGTATGCCCAACAATATTTGCATGATATGCAGGATACTTTTTCATAAAGGTAGCAAGTTCTTGAATATCTTGTAAAGATTTTTCGTCAGAAATAGTATCTTTATCAAAATCAAATTTCAGATCTAGTCTCATAATTCGAGGACATCCATTTTTATCAACATTTGTACCTAATGGCGTATTTGGACAGTAATCTTTTGAGTCATGAACACCATCACCATCACTATCTGGATCTACTAGTTCCTTAACATATATCGCCACATCAACACGATTATTTTTAGCTCTACCATCACTAAACTCTTCCGTATACAATTGGTCTTTCCCGACACGTTTTTCTGTATAGATGATATCCTTGGAAATATTTTCATCGAGTATTTTATTATATACTATCTCTAAATAATCCACCGCTGCCTCTTGCGCTTGTTTAGGATCTTCATTATCTCGTTGAGCGATACTTTGAAAAAAATTAGTATAAGCACTTTCCAAATTCACTTTGGTTGTATTATCTTCTATTTTTTGAGTGAAAGCTATCATTGCTATGACAATATCTCTGGATTTATCATCAAGATATTGATGAATCTGCTTCGTGATATTTTCAAATACTTTTTCAGAATCATTTGTCAAGGCATCACCAGTAAAATAGAGAGAATCATATCTATGAATTTTATCGAAGTTGCCATCTAAAAATATATTTGTTCTCTTGCTACTCGGTTTATTTGGCGAATATTGAAAATTGTAAATTCCATTTTCATCAGAATCATTAGAGTCAAATGATATTTTTGTATCCTTTTTAACAATCTCTTTATATGAACTCATATCTACGGTATTGCTCAACTTTGATTGCTGTACTTCTTGAGCACTTAATGACAACGATAAAGTTACTATCAATAAAAATATTTTTTTCATTATTTACCCTTTGCTCTGTCAGCGATATAGTTTAGTCTAATCTCAGTTCTTCTATTTTTATGTCTTCCTTCAGGAGTTGCATTGGTTGCAATTGGTTGTGTTTCACCAACACCAATAGCATTTAAACGAGCCTCATCAATCCCATAAGAGACAAGCTCTCTTTTTACATTCTCCGCTCTTTGTTGCGATAATTTCAAATTTTCTTCATTTGTTCCAACGTTATCTGTATGCCCAACAATTATTACGTTGTAAAGAGGATTCTCTTTTAAAAATCTTGCGAATTCTTCAATCTTTAATTTAGATTTATGTGCAATTTTATTTGATAATGGTTCAAATGCGATATCTAAATTTTTAGCTTTTGGACAACCATCTTCATTTACTAAAAAACCTAATGGTGTATCTGGACACATATCTTTATCATCCAAAACACCATCGGCATCTTGATCTTCAATAAACTTCACACAACCATAAGGCATTACTGTCGAATTTATCTCCGAATTCACACACATATCTTGAGCATCAACTATTTTATCATTGTCTGAATCTAGTTTTACAGGCAACTCATCTTGCATGGAATTTGTTTTTCCTTTTAATGATACAAGATCATAATAATCTGCATCATCACCAAGTAAAGCGACCACAAGCACACCCATAGCATCTAAAACTCTATATTTTGCATATAAAACATCATACTCAGCATTAATAATCTGTATTTGTGCATTGAAAAAATCATTTTGAGCAGCCAAAAGATCTAAAAGTGAACGTTGACCAAGTTCATATTCCTCTTGATAAAGTTCAAGCGTTGAAAATGAAAAACTTTGAAATTTATACAAGTCATCTAACTGTACTTTAATAATTTCATATGCGGACCATGATACTCCCATACTATGGATAAGTTCTCGCTTGAGCTCTCTTTGTTTTTCAATCTCTTGATTGACAAGCGAAATACTTTTTTGTTTTTCCGCACTGTTTCGACCACCATTATAAAGGTTATAACGAACATTTAACATCACCTCAAATCTATCATCCGGGATGACAGATGTCTGCCAATTATCAGAGTAATTTTGAGAAGCCTCTAAATCAATACTTGGATAGTAATCAGCTCTTGCTTCTTTATATTTTTTTTGCGCTGCTTTAATATTAAATTTACTTACCATCAAAGAAGGATTATGCTCTAAAGCAAACTGCATCGCTCTAATTTTAGAATCTGGTAAATAGGCTGTAAATTTTGGTTTTACTAATGTTTCTACAGAAACATTTCTTCCTAGCATACGATGAAAATCATATCTCGCATCTACTAAATTATTCCGTTTTGCTGTAAGGTTAGAGCGAGAGAGAGCTAAAGAAGACTGTATTTTATCTAACTCACTTTTAGCGGCAACTCCTGATACATAGAGTTCATACACTTTTGCATAAATAAGTTCATTGTTTGAAACATTCTCTTTAGCCGTAGTATAAAGTTCATGTGCACGAAGTAAATCAATATAAGCTTTTGTAGTTTGTAGTGCAACATCATCTGCTTTCTCTACATAATCATAAGCTGCAGAGACTACTCTTGCTTTTTCATATGATGTAGAGTAAAGTGTTTTAAATCCATTGAATAGGTTTTGACGCACAATGATAGCACTATTGTATGTATTGTAGTCATTATTGACAATATCTTGATTTAAATGTCCCTGTGTTTTCCAACCAACACCTCCAACAATATCAATCGTTGGCATATATCCAGAATCAGCAATACTTAAATCTTCTTTTGTAGCTCTATAGTTTTTAAGTCTTTCTTGAATAACTGGATGTGTTTTAATAACTTCACTTACAGTATCTTGCAATGTCAATGCATAAGTTGCTGAAGATACTAAAAGTAATAATGGTGTAACTAATAATCGTTTCAAATTGAGAACCTTCATAATACTTTGTAGCTCAACTTTCGCACATAAATTTCAATAAATTCATAAACTTAAGTTGAGTACTAACATCCACAAACAGGAACTTTTTATATAATTTTGTTACCAAAAAATAAAAAAAATAAACCTACGCTATGGAATTTGCAAAGTATATCAACAATACTATAAAAAGTTTGTTAAATTCTGATATTTAAGGTGCTTTAAGAAATGTCAATCATCAATTTTTGTAAATATTTTGAAATTCGCAATGCCTGTTTGCTGCCATGATATACCTATTATATAGATTTTGATATAATACTTAAAAGTTTCCCTTTACCCCATCCACACTTTTTATTTAATAAGGCTTAATACTTTTACAAAATAGACAATATGGAATCTACTTGCAAGCTCAAATATATAAACTCTCTTTAGATTTATTACAGAATCAAACTTATTTTCAAGAACTCGTTAGCAATGTGAAAATTAACTACTATTGGAGTGATGAGTGGGATGAAGCGTTTTATGTCAGGTTGGCACAATTAGGCTTTATAAGCACCTCATATGAGACTTCAGAGGGCTTAGTTCTACTTCCTGAACTTCAGTTCGAATATGCTCTTCTCGACTTTAACAATCTTCATATTGGATCTAAAGTAAAAAAGTTGCTCAAAGAAGAGAAATATATGCTCTCTTTTGATACTCATTTTGCTGCAATTGTCGAAAAAATTGCAGCACACCACCACAAAGATAACTGGCTAACCGGCAACTACCTTACACTTATGAAAAATCTTCATGCCCATCAAGATGAACATAAAGAGTTTCAACTCCACTCCATAGAACTGCTTTCAAAAACAGACAATGAACTTGTAGCGGGAGAGATAGGCTATACCATTGGTACGACTTACACAAGTTTAAGTGGTTTTAGCTCAAGAGAAAAAAGATATAATAACTGTGGAAAACTGCAACTCGTTTTATTGGCAAAGCATCTGCAAAAAAGAGAATTTTCTTTTTGGAATCTTGGACATCCATATATGGAGTACAAAAAAAGGCTTGGTGTAACAATAATAAAGAGAGAGGCATTTTTACAAAGATGGCAAGAAGCCACCTTCAATCAACAGCTAAAGGATTTATATGAATGAAACTACCGATATGACAACCCTTACAATAAGAATGGGAATTCTTCTCGTCATTGCAGGGATATTTTATATTATTTTAAAATCTAAAAAGAATTAAAGAGGCTTTTACACATCCTCTTTAATAATCCTATCTAAATGCTCAAACAGTTCAAAAGAGGCTTTTTCTGCATCTTTAAAAAGCTCAATAATTTCATCAATATCTTTACTTTCAAATTTGCTCATTGCTTTTGCAATATCTTCATGAACTTTTTTATGCGGTTCTAACATCGCTTTAAACTCACTACTTGATCCGAAATGAGTCTTACCCTCTTGTGCATACCATTTACCAAATCTACACTGCGTATGATCTGTCAGCTCAAAATTTAACTTTCCTTCTAACATTGAAGAGTAGGCTTTATTTTTATATACCATGTGATCAAGTTTCGCCATGTTTGCAAATAGCTCATGCCCAATGACTTCATTATCTTTTGTAATGATTTTACTGTTTTCAATCAGTTGAGAGAGAATCTCTACAAACTCATCAAGTGTTTTCTGAGACGCAACCGAGTGCTCTTCAATCTTTTCACTATTTTCACTCATACTCATAGAGTTTTGTTTTAAGACACTGATGTTTGCTTCTACTTCACTTGTCGCTTTTTGTGTACGTTCAGCAAGTTTTCTAACTTCATCAGCAACGACAGCAAAGCCACGCCCATGCTCACCTGCACGTGCAGCCTCTATGGCAGCATTGAGTGCAAGTAAATTAGTCTGGTCTGAGATATCTTTAATGAGTGAGATGACATTGAAAATCTCTTCTACATTTGTATTGAGCTCATCAGCTGAACTTCTTGACTCACTCACCATTTCGGTAATGTTGTTAATAGAAGATTTAATATTACCTGTAGACTCTGTTACTTCTTGGATAACTGCAGATGTTTTAGCATTAAGTGCATTTGCCTGATTTACACTCTCCACACTTTCACTCATACTTGTGCGTAAATTATCTGCATTTTCTACTGCACCTTCAATCATTCCAGAAGATAAGGCAAGTGTCAACTTGTTGTTTTCTGAAACAGCTTCAGCGACTTTTGCTGCCTCTTCTGCCCTTTTTGCCTCTGCTTGCGCATCAATGGCTATTTGCTCTACTTTATCTAAGAAAGCATTAAAACTTTTACTTGCGCGTCCTAATTCATCATTACTTTTAACCGGCATTCTTTTACTAAGGTCTGCATCACCCTGTGCCAATTCGTTTGCCACGGTATCAAGATTAAGTATAGGGTCTGTAACTGATTTTTTAATGATAATAAGCAAGAAAATCAAAATCAACAAATCAATAAATGACATAATATAGACCTGTCTCAGTAGAGAATTTTCAGACTGTGCTATCACACTGTTTACATTTGCTATCTTGTTTCCAACAAGAGCATACCCAACAACTTTTCCTGAAAAATCTTTGATGGGCTCAGAGACCACAAAATATTTATCAGTAATTTGAAATCCATCTGTTTTATCAATCTGGACATGTTTGAGATTTTCATAGAAATCTGGATTAATCACACTTTTTTTAACTGCTAAAGTATAGTTTTGAAGTTTTGGAGCATTTTTTAGTTTTGTAGCAATAGGAAGAAATTCATTTTTCATAACTATCACTATGTCGTAATCGTTACTTTTTCTTGCAGATTTCACTATAGAATTTAAACCCTGCATAAACTCAACAGAACCAATGTATTTCCCTTTGACAAGAACAGGAGCCAAACCTCTTAAAACTAATCCGGCACGCCCGAGTTCAATGGCAACTATAGGCTTTTTCTCTTTTTTAACAGCAACAATGGTATGTCTAAAACTACTAAGATCATCACCATATTTAGTTGGTTTCCATGCGCGTAAAAAACTGTGAACATTTGCATCATGAATATGCACTTTGATATTTTTATAATTTGTATATGTTTTAAACTCACTGGAAAGATCTTTCAAACCATCAATAGCCACTTCTCTGTTATTTTCAAGTAAAGCACGCACAACACTATAATTTTTCGCGATATTTATAGCATTACTAAGACCTATATCCTCTTTTGCACGAATTAACTCTGTATAAGTCAGTGCAAGTGAGTGCTGTTCCTTCTTATAAACCTTATTAGTTAAATCTTCTATAGAATAAAAGTAATTCACTAAAACTATCAAGAAACCTATTAAAATAGATGCCACTAACGGTATATGTATCTTCTTACTTATTGACATTGATTTAAAATCCATTACAATTTCCCCTTTTTTCTATACTTATTATATATTATACTATACTATTGATGTAAAATACATATAAAAAAACTTATTTTAACTTTCCATTGCCATAATATTTAAATAAATAGTTTACAATTATTTTATGGTCTTCTTTTGTAATAGGCGCTTTAAATTCATCTATCATTTTATCAATCTTTTTGTTCCAAAACTTTTTAGATTGAGGACCTTGGTTTAAAATATATCCAAATGAATGACACATCAAACAATTTGCTTGAACTACATCAAAACCTTTACCCATTTTAATCTCATAAGAGATATAGGGAACCTCCATATCACCTTTAAGCTGTGCAAAAAGTGAACCTACTGATAGTGTGAGTAATAATAATATTTTTTTCATTTTTCTTCCTTAAACAACTTCTACTGTTACTTCGTCAATACCGTTATATTTATAACCACCACGATTCCATTTAATATCTTTAGCAAAAGGTTGTTCATCACCAAGGTAATTAACAGCTTTAGCCATAAATGTCAGCTTGCCATATTGAGTTGGCTTAAAAGCATATCTGAATTCAGTATAGGCATAACGTCCATTCCCTTGTTTAAGCTCAGCTCTATCCCAGTTTTTACCACCATCAACAGATACCATTACTTTATCAATACCATGACCACCATCAAAGGCAACACCACGTACAACGACATGAGAATTATGATAAACCTGCATTCCGTTTTCAGGATACCCGATGAGAGATTTTACATTCATGTGTGTTATAGGTTTTGTTACTTTCGCTAAATGATTTGGCTCTTCACTTTCTGTTGCATTATCTGGAACACGATACGCTTTATCCATAAAGAAAAGTGATTTATATTTATCTGTAACAGTGATATTACTTAACATCTTAACCCATGAATCAGAATAGTACCCTGGAATAATTAAGCGAAGTGGAAAACCATTGAGGTATGGTAAATCTTCATCATTCATCTGATATGCAACGATTACATGGTCATCAAGCTCAGTAAGTTCTAACTCTCTTACAAAATTTGGTGTTTTATAATAGGCTGCTTTTTCCATACCATTAAATCCTATCCAATGTGCCCCTTTTTGAAGTCCTGCACGTTCTAAAATATCTGATAATCGTACACCTTTCCACTTAGCACAGCCCATTGCACCGCTGCCCCATTGAATTCCGCCAGGAATTGGAGTAAATGCAGAACGAGAGTTTCCACCACATTGTACTACTGCTGTAACTTCTACCTGTTCAAAGTCATTTTTCAACTCTTTAACAGTAATTTCAAGCTCTTTTTTAACCATTCCATTAATTTTAATACTGAAAGAATCTAAATCAATGTGTGTTGGAATATCCGGCAGGTGCCATCTAACAAAAAATTCATCATTCTCTGTAATCCCTCTTGTAAAAGTACTTCTAGGTGATTCTAAAAGGGGTGGTCTATCTGAATAGGTAATCATTGGACGTTTTTCTGGAAACGCCATTTTTGCAACTTTTCTATTATCAATAGGCTGACGAGTCTCCCCGGCAGATAAAGATGTAGAACCTAAAACTGCTGCAGATGCTGCAATTGAAGTTTTCAAAAAGTCTCTTCTCTTCATAAAATTTCCTTATAATTTGTAAATATAGCTCTTATTGTATCTATTTATATTTAAAAAGAGTTAAATAGCTTTATTTAGCTTTATAATAAGTGCCTTTTTTAGGATTTGTAACAATCCCTTTTGCAGAAATGAATTTGACAGGTATACTTTTTGTCTTGAGTGATTCGAGTGCTTTAAATACTGCGAAATGCAGATGTGGTCCACTTGTATATCCCGTATTGCCAGAGTATCCAAGAGCAGAACCACGCTCTACTTTTTCACCTACACTCACAAGCACACCACCCTTTTTCAGATGATAGTATGTACCAAAAGTTCCATCGTTGTGCAAAATGGTTACATAGTTCCCATACTTTGCAAAGGCTTCAGAAAAACCTCTTTTGTCGGAGTCATCTTTTGTCTTTACAACGATGCCGCTGCGTGCAGCATAAACTTTTGTACCTACATTCATTTTAAAATCTACAGCATATTGTGAGTGTCCTTTGTGGGTGCTTTTTCCATTAAATCCCTGTGAAACCATATGCGACTCTCCAACTACATACGGAAGTCTGTATATATAACTTCTATCTGCTTGAGCATCTTTTGAACCTATAATCCAACGATAAGAAAATGTATAACTTGCACCTGAAGCCGTAAAGTAAAGTCGGGCATATTTTGTTGTTGATTTTGCTTTTAAAACAAAAACTCTACCCTTGTCACTCTCTGCTTTGATATTTTTATATTTTGCTTTTACCTCTAGTGTCACATCATAAAGATTTGTATTTGTAAAAAAGATATCTACAGAATTTCGATGTTTTTTCGTTGTTGCATAGACATCCTTGCGGCTGCTTTTTTGAACTGCGTGAGAACTCAACTGTGATGATTTCGTCTGATTAAAAAACTCTTGTGAAGATGAAACAAGCAGTTTTTTTTCTTTCAAAAAAGTCTCTAAAAGTTTACTTTTCCCCTCATCTTTGTGCTTTTTATAAAAACCAATTGCCTGCTCACGCAGTGCCCTTGGAGCTAAAAGTGTTGGTAATTCATACGATGTAAGTGCGAGAAAGGACGAGTAGTCATCTTTTTGTATCGATTTTTGTATTTCAAGATGTAAAAGGTGAATTAGGTAGTCATACTCTTTTTGCAAATGCCGCAGCTCTTTTAGATAGACTAACTTAGATTTTTTCTCTACACTTTTATTTATATGCAAACCATAACTGAGTGATTTATTTGCATCTTTTTGATACCTTTTTATCACTTTTTCCAGGCGCTTGTTATCTGAAAAATTTTTCAGTTGCTGCGATGCTTTATAAAGTGGGCTACCCAGAGAAGAAAATATTTTTGGGTAGGCCTCTGCCTGAAGTGACACGGCAATAGATATAATGAAAATAAAATATCTAAGAAACTGCACTGATATACTCTGGAATCAAGCTTTTAATCTTTTTATATATCTTCTCAAAATCAGTAGAATATACCCGTGTCTCACCAATAGAGGTGATAAAGTTGGTATCTCTCTCCCAACGCGGCACTATATGCATATGAATGTGTTCTGCAATTCCCGCTCCTGCTGCAGAACCCAGATTCATTCCAATATTGACACCTTTTGCACCAAATCCCTCTTTTAAAAGTTTTACAGATTTTTGTGCGAGTGCTGACATATGCAACCATGTCTCACTAGGCAGCTCTTCGAGTTTATCTGTATGCATGTTGGGAATAATCATAAAATGCCCCGGTGTATATGGATACTTATTCATAACCATAAAACAATCTTCATCCCGGTAAAGCACATGCAGTTTTTCACCTTCGGCTGCGTGAGATGCGATGTGACAAAATACACACCCCTCTATTTTCTCGTTAGTAACATACTCATCCCGCCATGGAGCATACAATATATCTTTCATAATTTTTTCCTTTTGGGTTTATATAAATGCAAATACCAAGTTTGGAAACAGTATAACAAGTCCAAGCCCTAAGAGCTGTAACAATATGAAAGGAATAATCCCTTTATAAATATCCATCGTTGTGACACTGTTACCTGCCGCACCTTTGAGAAAAAAGAGCGAAAGTCCAAAAGGCGGCGTGAGAAAAGAGGCCTGCAGATTCATAGCTATTAATACAGCAAACCAGATGGGGTCTATGCCAAAAGCATCCATGACAGGCACTAAAATCGGTACGATGATAAAACTAATCTCGATAAAATCAATGAAAAAGCCAAGAATGAAAATACTGAGCATCGCAATACCGATAAAGACCCAAACATTGCCGATATCATGAGAGAAAAAGTCCAGTATCAAGTCTGTTCCACCAAGTTCATTAAAAACAAGACTAAATGCTGTCGCACCAATAAGAATCATAAAAATCATTCCCGAGAGTTTCATTGTCTCAAAAAGTGCATACTTTATCATCTCAAAGTTGAGTGTTCTGTTCACTGCAGATAAAATGACACCGCCAACAACACCAAAAGCAGCAGACTCTGTAGGAGAAGCGATGCCCGCAAAGATACTTCCAAGAACTGCCACCATTAAAAGCAGTGGAGGAATAATCGCACGCAGCAGATCAAAAACAGTAACACGTTCCTCTGTTACGATGGCAGGAGCATCCTCTTTGTTTAAAAATGCACGGATTAAAATGTATGTTATATAGAGAGCGACAAGCGTCAATCCCGGCAGTACCGCACCCATAAAAAGCTCACCCACACTCACGCTCATAACATCCCCTAAAACG
>JALVXQ010000049.1 GCA_027038255.1 Sulfurimonas sp.
GTAATCGTCGCATAAAGGTTTGAATATTTGTCGAGCATGTCTACAGCAGCTTTTGTCGTAATGTGTTCCATCACTATTTTTAGCTCTGGAAAATTTTGTGCCAAAAGTTCATAAATACTCATAAACTCTGCTTCTCTATCCATCACAAAACCATCTGTCTCACCATGTACACATAAAGGAATATTGAGTGCACTCATAGCCTCTAATGTCGGGCGCATCTCTTCAATGTCAAAAGAGCTTACACCACCTTCAGAATTTGTTGTGATTCCGGCAGGGTAAAGTTTTATAGCAGTAATCTCATCCGCAACACTCTCCAAAAATGCTTTGTCGTAGTTCTTATAAAAGAGAGTCATATAAGGTTCAAAGTAGTCATTTGGTACAGCGGCCATAATGCGTTCACGGTAAGCATTCACAGCCTCGAGCGTATCAACAGGAGGTACAAGATTTGGCATTACAAGCGCTCCACTGTATGTATAGGCACTAAGCGGTGCTACATTTTCAAGCATTACACCATCTCGAAGGTGTAGGTGCATATCAAGAGGCATTAAAAGAGTATGGGTTTTCATCTGAAAAAAATCCTTCGTATAAATTAGTGCAATTATATCCTATTTGGGATTAAATACCCCATAAGTAAACATCTATAAAGGCAATGAACATCCCTAAAAAAGCAAGTAGTTTGTAGAGATGGCTTAACTTTATAAAAGGCTTCCCATCTATGAAAACACCTAATTGAACGGCTGAAACAATGAGAGAGGCAAGAATAAAAAAGAGGTAAGAGACAATGAAAATAACATACCATGCGTGATGCATAAAGCCATAAACAAAGAGTGCAATGACAGCTGCTAAAACGATGACATTTTGAACAAGCATATTGAGGTTTGATTTTTCTTCTTTTTTGTAAACACGGGCTATTTTAAAATAGATAAAAGCAAAAAAGAGCGCAAGATAAAAGAGCATAGATAAAATTCCTTTAGTAAGTTTTACGGAATTCTATCTAATTAAGATTAAGTAATGTTTACTATAAGTTCTCTTTTGCTTTTTGAATGAGTTTATTGATAGCATCTTCGTAATATTTTGCTTCTGCCTCTTCTGTAGATTCAAAGCGCGTCACAAGAACCGGTGTCGTGTTAGAAGCGCGAACAAGTCCCCACCCTTTTTCAAAGTTGATTCTCACCCCATCAACATCTATAATGTCTTTGATAGTCGGAAAATCCGCAGGTGGGTTTTGAAGCAGCTCTTTTACTTTAGTGATAATTTTAAATTTCTCTGCTTCTGTCGTCTCGACCTTTATCTCTTCGGTAGAAAAAACCTGTGGTAGTTTTGCAAGCTCTGCATCAAGATCAATGCCGTCGTCAAGAAGTTCTAACATACGAAGTGTCGCATAGATTGCATCATCATAACCAAAGTAGCGGTTTTTAAAAAAGACATGCCCGCTCACTTCACAAGCTAAGTCTGCGTTAATCTCTTTCATCTTCACTTTGAGGTTTGAGTGTCCCGTTTTATACATCACCGCTTTGGCACCACGACGCTCGAGTTCATCATACATCACTTGCGAACATTTCACCTCACCAACCACTGTAGGCTTATCCATCTTCATAGAGTAAAGCAGTGCCATCATATCGCCTTTGATATTGTTCTTATGTGTCAGCACTGCGATTCTGTCTGCATCACCGTCATAGGCAAAAGCGATGTCACCCTCTTTTTCCAAAAGCACTTTGACATCTGCAAGGTTTTTCTCTACAGATGGGTCCGGGTGATGATTTGGAAATGTACCATCTGGCTCAACATAGAGTCCTTTTGTATGCAGTTCTAATTTATCAAATATTTCTGGTAATACAACACCGCCTACACCATTTCCACAGTCATAAACAATTTTTGTAGGCATCCCCTTAAGGTGAGCAAATTCATTGACCATAAAGTCGATGTAACGCTCTTTTGCATCTATCTTTGTCACGTCACGCTCGACTTTTGAAGGCATTTTCATCGCTTCACACTCACTCCCGAGTGCATAGATATCTTCACCAAAAAATGGTGCTTTATCTACTGTAATTTTAAAACCATTATACTCACTTGGATTGTGCGAACCTGTAATCATTACAGAAGCACTCGGCGTAACACCATCCCACTCTTGGTAGTTGGTAAAGTAGTTTACAGGTGTAGGCACAAGTCCCATGTCAAGCACTTTTTTCCCGCCGGCATTAAGCCCTGCGACAAGATACTCAAAAAGAATCGGTGAGTGCGAACGGGCATCATAGCCTACAGACACATATTCTCCCTCTATCTTTGAAGCAAGTGCATACCCAATCTTCGTTACACTCTCTTCATTCAATTCTTTTTCATATATCCCACGAATGTCATACTCTCTATAGATGCTCAAATCTCTGTCCTTAGCAATTAGTTGTGAAATTATAATGAAATGTTGATTAAAGAGGGGAAAAGTCTACGCTTTTATATCTAAAAAGGAAGCTTCTGAGAAATTGAGTTCTGAAACGCGTTTGACATATTTACCGTCAATGCCGTTTGTATAGAGAAATTTTTGAAAATCTTCTGTGTTTTTTAATATCTGCTCACCGGGCGAGAGTTTTTGGAAATGAAAGCTGTTTTTTAAAAAATCTGTGAAGGTATACTTGTTTGCATTATCAACTAGCTGTTGTTTTATCTCTTTTACTTCATCACTTGACAATCTTTTCATATATAAGTTTTTAATTGCATTTGCGTTTGATGAAACCTGCATAAATATACCTTTTCTTTTATCTCTTGTAAGAATAATATCGGTCAAACAGAAAGAATTTGTACAAATAACAGAAAAAGGTTGGATTATTAGAAATATTGCGATATACTGCCATTAAGTGAAAGATGAGGCGTGAATTCATCTTTAGTGTGTTATTACTGCTCTAGCTGCGTTAAACTCCTAAAGATTCTCCAATTTTTACACAAATTTATATACAAGGCTGCACAATGGCAGAATTAATGGACGGATCAGTTAAATGGTTCAATGACGAAAAAGGTTATGGTTTTATTCAACAAGATAATGGTGGAAGTGATGTATTCGTACATTTCCGTCAAGTAAATAATCCAAATGGTGGTAGAGTTTCTCTAGCAGAAGGTCAAAGAGTAACATTCGAAATCGGTGAAGGTCAAAAAGGCCCACAAGCTGAGAACGTAACTCCACTTTAATAGTTAACTTACAAAGTATATAGGCTTTTTCAGCTTATATACTTTCCTCTTTTACAATTCTATAACATTCATTTGCAATTTCAAACTCTTCATTTGTTTCAATAACAAGCGATTTTATCTCTTTAATTATACTATTATCCATCACACGTTCACGCACATAATTTGAATGCTCCCCTATACCACCACTAAAGACAATGGCATCGACATTTTCAAGTAAAACCATATAAGCACCAATATACTTCTGAATACGTCGTATCATTATATCAAGCGCAAGTTGAGCCTTTGCATCCTCACGCAAGAGAATCTCACGCAGGTCATTTTCTCCACAGACTCCCTTGAGTCCAGACTCTTTATTAAGCAGTATGTCCACTTCTTTTGCATTCATGCCAAGTTCTCTTTGTAAGAACAGAGGAATATCCGGGTCAATATCACCACAGCGCGTCCCCATCATCAAACCTTCTAAAGGAGTAAAACCCATGGAAGTGTCCATACTTTTTCCATTTTTCACAGCACAGGCAGACGCACCATTTCCTAAGTGCAGTGTTATGATATTAAGTTCTTCAAGAGGTTTTTCTAAGATTTTCGCAGCTTCTTTTGTCAGGTAAGCGTGTGAAGTGCCATGAAAGCCATATCTGCGTATGTCATGCTTTTCATAGAGTTCATACGGCAAAGCATAGATAAATGCCTCTTTTTGCAAACTTGAGTGAAAAGCTGTATCAAAAACAGCTATCTGTGGAATGTCTGGCATTTTTTCTTTGAGTGCTTTTATGCCTTCAAGATTTGCAGGATTATGCAGCGGTGCAAGAGGAATCAAATCTTGAATAATCTCT
>JALVXQ010000050.1:0-1487 GCA_027038255.1 Sulfurimonas sp.
AGATAAAGCAGCTTTTGATGCAACACGTGACAACTTAGCAGGTATGTTTGAAGAGAACTTTAAAAGATACCAAGATGCAGACAGTGAGTTTGACTTCTCTGCTGCAGGACCAAAAGTAGAAAACTAACAAGTTTTTCTACTTTTTCTTCTTTTTCTTTGTGGCTTTTTCCATATAGAGCCACACAGCTCCGCCAATCGTTACTAATATCACCGGTGCAAGCCACTTGTTGTCATTTATAAACATCGCAAACTTACTCAAAGCCGCTCCAAAATAATAACTTGAAAGTCCAAAAGCCAAAGCCCAGATAGCTGCCGCAAAAACATTTAAAATCGCAAACTTTTTAAAATCATACTTCGTCAAAGCAATAGCAATAGGCACAACAGTCTTCAGTCCGTAGATAAATTTTTGAATAAAAATCACCCAATCTCCATGTTTTTTCATTAGTATATGCGAAAGTGCCAGTTTTCTTCTGTGTTTTCTAAGACCCTCAACCATCATAGATTTTTGATAACGCGTCAGCCAAAAAAGCAAAATATCTCCTACAGCATTCCCGGCAAAAGCAATACCAATAGAGAGACTCAAATCCATTTTCCCCATAAAACTCAACACTCCTGCTGCCACAAGTCCTATAAACCCACCACCAAGTGAGTATATAAAGAGTCCTATATATCCGTATGTTACTAAATTACTAAATGTATCTTCCATCTGCTTCCTTGTTTTTGTTTCTCTATCATAATTTCTTTATTTTCGTTATCTCATCACGCAAGCGTGCCGCCTCTTCAAAATTCAACTCTTTAGCAGCTGCTTTCATTTTTAAAGCAAGCTCTTTTACTATTGCTTTTCTTTCACTTGCAGGCATTTTATCGAGTTTTTTGTGTTTTTCATAGAGTCCGCCTACATCTTCAAGCTTTAAGTTCTCATCTAAACTCCGCTTGGTTGTCGTTGGAGTGATGCCATGTGCTTTGTTAAAAACTTCTTGCACTTCTCTTCTTTTTTTCGTTATATCTATGGCGCGCTTCATAGAACCTGTTATCTTGTTTGCATACAATATAACCCGGCCGTTTTCATTTCGAGCCGCACGCCCTATGGTCTGAATGAGTGCCGTTTCACTTCGTAAAAATCCCTCTTTATCTGCATCTAAGATAGCAACCAAACTTACTTCCGGCAGGTCAAGCCCCTCACGCAAAAGGTTAATTCCGATGAGCACATCATACTCACCCTGACGTAGAGAGCGAATGATTTGGTTTCGCTCAATAGTGTCAATATCAGAGTGCATATACTGTACTTTTATGCCTAAATCTGCCAAATATTTACTCAATGCTTCAGCCATCTTTTTTGTCAAGACAGTTATTAAAATTCTCTCATCTTTTGCTGCTATTTTTTTTATCTCATCATGAATATCTTCTACCTGATTATCTGAAGGCTTGATTTCAATAATAGGATCAAGTAAGCCTGTCGGACGAATAATCTGTTGTGCTTTGACAGC
>JALVXQ010000050.1:1497-3989 GCA_027038255.1 Sulfurimonas sp.
GTTGTCAAGGGCAGAAGGCATACGAAAACCATAATCGACCAAAACCTCTTTACGAGCACGATCTCCTGCATACATCCCACGAAACTGTGGAAGTGAAACATGGGATTCATCAACAATTATAAGATAATCTTTGTGTCGTACCTCAAAATAATCTAAAAGTGTAAAAGGAGCTTCTCCCGGCTTTTTATTTGTCAAAAGTCGTGAATAGTTCTCAACCCCTTTACACATTCCCGTCGTCTGCAGCATCTCCAAATCAAATTCAACTCTCTGTTTGAGGCGTTGATACTCCAGCAGTTTTCCCTCTTTTTGAAAATATGCCAGCCGTTCATCAAGTTCTTCTTCTATACGCTTGATTGCCACGGCCATTTTCTCCTGAGAGACACTAAATTGGCTTGTTGCATAGATGGTAAATTTTTTATGATCTTCCAAACGTTTGTTATCAATAACATCAAAAGTATAAATCGCTTCTATTTCATCTCCAAAAAACTCTATACGGATTGCTTCTTGTTCAAAATAGGGAGGATAAATGTCGATGCTCTCTCCATTGACCCGAATATGTCCCGAGTCAAAATAGCTGTCATTGCGTGAATAACCCATCTCAACCAGACGAAGCAACAATTTCTTTTGACTAACCTCATCGCCGATAGCCACTGACTGCACCATACGCTGGTACTCTTGGGGGTCTCCCAAACCGTAGTTTGCAGAAACAGAAGCGATAACAATTACATCATCATAAGAGAGTAGATTTGCCGTGGCAGAAAGCCGCAGACGCTCCAGCTCATCATTGATAGCAGAATCTTTTTCTATAAAAAGATCCTGACGAGGGATGTATGCCTCAGGCTGATAATAATCATAATACGAGACAAAATATTCCACATGATTATTGGGAAAGAACTGACGAAACTCACTATAGAGCTGTGCAGCCAAGGTTTTGTTATGCGTCATAATAATCGTCGGCATCTTCGTCTTTTCAATGACACGTGCCATGGTATGCGTTTTCCCTGAACCCGTCACACCTTCAAGGGTCTGATAACGGTTCCCATCAAGTATGCTTTTACTCAACTCTTCTATAGCTTGCGGTTGGTCACCTGCAGGCTTATACGGTGATACCACTTCAAAATTTATATCTTTTTTCATTGGTGGAATTATAGCTAAATGGAGATAATAGCGTATTATTGGAGAAAGTATGTTATCATAATAAAAAACAAAAAAGGTCTGATTTGTATTATGTGCGTGTTTTGGGACTTATATTTATACTAAATTCCTTTCTGTTTGCTTCTGTATCCCTTAAGCTCACGCAAGAAGAAAAGGCATGGCTTGCCAAACATAAAGAGATTCGCCATACAGGCGATCCTGACTGGCTTCCCTTTGAAGCTTTTACTGAGGATGGCGAGTATATAGGCATTATTGCAGATGGTTTACGAGTTATAGAAAAAAAGAGAGGACTCAAATTTCACATAATTCCTTCCAAATCCTGGGCCCAATCACTGCAAATGCTACGCAGTGGCAAAGTCGATATGCTCACGGAGACAACGGATTCTTACCTTCAAAAAGATTTTCTCTTTACAAAACCTTTTCTCTCCAACTCAATTATCATCATAATGCGTACACGAAGCTCTTATGTAAATAACATAGACCAACTCAAAAACAAAAAACTTGTCATGATAAAAGATTATGGTTATGTTCATAAAATAGAAGAAAAATACAAAGATATTCATTTTTATAAAGTGAAAAACATACAAGAGGGGCTTAAAGATATAGCAACAGGGAAATATGATGCAATGCTCGTAACCATGGCTTTAGGTTCCTATGCCATTCATACAATGCAGCTCTCAAATGTTCAGATTGTGGGAAAAACTGAATTTTCTACGCAAGTAGGTTTTGCGGTCAGTAAAAAAAATGCGCCTCTGGTTACTATTCTCAACAAAGCCTTTGCAAGTATAGATGAGCATACAAAACAATCTATACTGAGTCAGTGGATAACACACAAATACACAGAAAAAATAGATTACAAGCTTATTTGGCAAATTGCTATCGTCTCTTTTTTAATCATTGCAGGGACACTACTTTGGAGTTGGCGTTTAAAACAGGAGATAAAAAGAAGAATTAAACTCGAACGTGAGAATCAGGAGATGCTTGTCCAACAGGCAAAACATGCAGCACTTGGAGAGATGATGGATGCCGTTGCACATCAATGGAAACAGCCACTCAATGCCATCACAATGTTGAGTGAACTGCTCATTTTAGAAGAGAAGGATAGCTGTGTCTCTGATGAATATCTTAAAAAGTACAAACAAGAGATAGATACGCAGGTCAATCACCTCCTTGTAACACTCAGCGAATTTCGCTCTTTTTTCAGACCTAATAAACAGGCACAGCAAGTACAACTTTTAGAGATTATCGATTCTGTGCAGCTGCTCTTAAAAGATGAACTGATGAAAAATACTATTAGCATGGAAGTTATTTGTCCTGATGATATTTACATTAAAGTC
>JALVXQ010000051.1 GCA_027038255.1 Sulfurimonas sp.
GTGTTGCGTGATGAGAGTGTCTTTTATAAAAAGAGTGAGCCGACACGCCATCCGATGATATTTTATTTTGGACATACGGCTACTTTTTTTGTCAATAAACTGATAAATATGAAGATCGTTCAAGAGCGTATAAATCCTGAGTTTGAGTCTATCTTTGCCGTCGGTGTGGATGAGATGGATTGGGATGATATGGAGGAAGAGCGCTACAAATGGCCTAGAGTTTCAGATGTGCGAGCATATCGCAAGAGTGTGCGTGGACTTGTTAATGAACTCATTGATAGTTTGGAATTTTCTCTGCCGATTCGTGATGATTCACCTATGTGGATTATTCTGATGGGCATCGAGCATGAACGCATTCATATCGAGACATCTTTGGTATTGCACCGACAGATGCCTATAGAGTTTGTCAAAGAGGTGGAGGAGTTTGTTCTCTGTCCTCACGCAGGGAAAGCTGTGAAAAATGAGATGCTTACTATTAAAGGCGGCAGTATAAAGTTAGGAAAATCCCGCCAACATCATTTGTATGGTTGGGATAACGAGTACGGGAGTTATGAAGAGAGTATTGCTGATTTTCAAGCGGGAAAATATCTTGTCAGTAATGGCGAGTTTATGGAGTTTGTTGCAGACGGCGGGTATGAGAATGAAGCCTATTGGGATGACGAGGGCTTGGAGCTCTTACATAGAAGCAAAGCAAGACACCCCCACTTTTGGGTTAAAACAGAAGATGGTTACAAGTACAGAGCGCTCTATAAAATCATAGATATGCCGCTAAATTGGCCTGTGGATGTCAATGCGCTTGAAGCTGAGGCATTTTGTAGGTATAAAAGCCAAAAAGAGGGTGTGAACTATCAACTGCCGAGTGAAGCGGAGTATGCAGCTATCTATAAAGCTTCCGGTCTGCATGATATTCCTGATCTGCATGAGAGTCGTGCAAATATCAACTTTTACCATTATGCTTCTTCTTGTCCTGTAGATGAATTCGGATTTAACGGCATCTATGATGTCATTGGGAATGTGTGGCAGTGGAGTCGCACACCGATTCGCGGCTTTAAAGGTTTTGAAGTACATGAAGCTTATGATGATTTCTCTACGCCGACCTTTGATGAGAAGCATGCGCTTATTTTGGGCGCTTCTTGGGCGAGCAGCGGGAACTTGATCATGCAGCACTCTCGTTATGCATTTAGAAAACATTTCTTTCA
The DNA here is from genome assembly GCA_027038255.1 of Sulfurimonas sp. GTDB lineage: Bacteria > Campylobacterota > Campylobacteria > Campylobacterales > Sulfurimonadaceae > Sulfurimonas. The sequence goes on from JALVXQ010000051.1 coordinate 1,200, forward strand.
AAATGCAGGTTTTCGTTATGTCATCTCCAATAATGAAGAAAAGAGTGAAGATATCTATGAGAGTGACGAGCTCGTTTCACAGTACTGTGAATTTCAGTATGGGGATGAGCATTTTGGTGTGAAAAACTTTGCCATTGCCTGTGCAGAGATAGCTTCCTCTTTTGCCAAGAACAGAAGTAAAGCACTTGATCTTGGTTGTGCTACAGGACGGGCTTCCTTTGAATTGGCGAAATATTTTGACAGGGTTGAGGGTATTGATTTTTCTGTGCGTTTTGTCGGTGTCGGCTCGAAGCTGAAAAATGAGGGCTATGTTGCTTACAGCTCCAAAGAAGAGGGTGAAATTATACAACAAAAGAAAGTAACACTGCAAGAACTTGGTTATGAAGCACTTACGGATAAAGTTGCATTTTGGCAGGGAGATGCCTGTAATCTCAAGCCAAACTTCAAAGGCTATGATCTTATTATGGCAACAAATCTCATTGACAGGCTTTACAATCCAAAGCTCTTTTTAGAAGATGTCGCGCAGAGGCTCAATGAAGAGGGAATTTTAGTGCTTACCTCTCCTTATACCTGGCAGGAGGAGTCAACTGCAAAAGAGTTGTGGCTTGGCGGCTACTACGATGCCGAGGGCAAAGAGGTTCGAACACTTGAGAGCTTGCGTGAGACACTTAGCGATGCGTTTGAACTGCTCCATCACCAAAATCTGGAGTTTGTTATAAAAGAGACAGCGAGAAAGTATCAGCATACGATTGCAGAGCTGAGTGTTTGGAAGAAAAAGTAATGTTTGATTTTAGTACTGCCGCGCCACGTGAGCAGACTAATGCGGAAAAATATACCCTGCGTGAGGAGCTTTTTGGTACACAAGATGTTCTGCCTGCGTGGGTGGCAGATATGGACATAAATACACCCGAATTTGTGCTTGATGCTGTGAAAAAACGGCTAAAGCACCCTATTGTCGGCTATGAAGAGGTGTCTGATTCTGCATTTATGGCGCAGATAGCGTGGATGCAAAAGCGCCATGGTGTGGCATTTGAGCGTGAAGATATGTTTTACTCACACTCTGTCGTGGCTTCTATGGCTGTGGCGATTGAGGCCTTTACACAAAAAGGGGAGGGGGTCATTGCGCAAACACCAGTATACCCTCCTTTTTTTCATACCGTTAAAAAGTTAGAGCGTCGTTTGGTGTTGAACCCTTTAGTGCAGCGTGAGGATGGAAGTTACACTTTTGATTTAGAAGATTTAAAAGCGAAGATAGATAAAGATACAAAACTTTTGCTGCTCTGTTCTCCGCATAATCCTGTTGGTCGTGTATGGCATGAGGAAGAGTTACGTGCAATAGCTGAAGTCTGTTATGAGAATGGTATTATTGTCTTTGCTGATGAGATACATTGTGATTTGGTTTACAAACCAAACAGACATATTCCCTTTGCTTCACTCTCTGATAAGGCAAGAGATATCTCTTTAACTACCATAGGTGTTGGAAAAACTTTTAATATGGCAGGTTTTGCAATGAGTAGTGTCGCCGTGTCAAATGCTAGTTTGCGTGAGCAGTTTCACAAGGCCTATGAGCGTGTCCATTTTGCGCAAGGCGCAGTGCTGAGTCATGTCGCTTTTGAAGCTGCTTACACAGAGGGAGAAGCATGGCTGGAAGCATTATTGCAGCATCTGCAGAAAAATTATACAATGTTAGCCGAACTCTCACGCAGCTATGCGAATCTTATCAAACTCACGCCAATAGAAGGAACTTATCTTGCCTGGCTCGATTGTCGCGGTATGGCTTTAAAAGACAGAGAGTTGCGTGAGTGGTTTGTAAAAGAGGCAAAACTTGGGCTGGGTGCCGGTTTGAGTTTTGGAAGAGAAGGGAGTGGCTTTATGCGCTTGAATTTTGCCGTGCCATCTGATACAATGGTAGAGATAATAAAAAGATTTGAAGATGCATTGGAGCGATATGATAAAAATTAATTGGGATGAGTATAAAGAGCATAAACAGTATAGCGTGCGGGATGATAATTTTGAGATTCTTTTGGAATTTATGAAAAGTTTTTACAATATGAGCAATCCTATGGATATGTATGAAGTGTTTGTTGCAGATGATATTGCATCGATGATGCTTGAAAAACGTGCTATTAAAGATGCGGAAGATTTGGAAAACTATCTTTTTAAACTCTAATGGATAAAAACTTACAAAAAATAGAGAGCTTCATTGCTGAGCATCATGTCCTCACACTCGCTACATCTATAAATAATGAGGTAAGTGCCTGTTCCCTTTTTTATGCCTATGATGCTTCCTCACGCAGCTTTATCGTTGCCAGCAGTGAAGAGACATTGCATATGCAGCAGATTCGTAAGAATCCAAAAGTTGCGGGGAATATTTTGCTTGAGACACAAGAAGTCGGGAAGATTCAAGGCCTGCAATTTCGAGGAGTATTCAAAACAGTTGAAGATGTAAAACTTAAAACACTCTATTTTAAAACTTTCCCGTATGCTCTGGCACTGCGGCCAAAACTATGGCAAATTCAAGTAGATTATTTTAAATTAACAGATAATAGACTGGGATTTGGAAAAAAACTTATTTGGCAGGAGCCTTCTCTTTAAACAAGCTACAATCACTGCCGCTACTTTTTAAAACAACCATGGAAGGCAGTTGTGCTGACTTAAAACCATACGCCTTACAACCATGCGGCTGATTCTTTTCCCATGTGACATAATAATACTCACAACGTCTGCAGTTAATTCTTTTTTTCATGAGAAATATTTTACCA
>JALVXQ010000052.1 GCA_027038255.1 Sulfurimonas sp.
GCCCTAAAAATAGGCTTATTTAGAGGGAAAATAGAGAATGATTTGAGGTGATGTTTAGGCTATTTTTTTAGTTTTTATGGGGTGAGTAGTTACTAAATTCTGTTTTGAGAGTAAGGTTTATTATAAATTCTGAAACTATTAATTCGTACGGGAAACTTAATAAAAATTCTTTGATAAAGAGATTTTTTAAAGATGATATTGGTAATGGATTTATAGAAATAGTATCTTATTATCTTGGATTAATATCATTTTTCTTTTTTTATCTGCCTATTAAAATAGCAGTTTTATTAAAAAATAGGGAAAAATTATCTTTGTTAAAAAAGAATTTTTTAATAGAATTTAACGACAATACAGCATGTGTGATAAATATATATAGTAAATCTGATTATGAAAAAATTTATTCTATATTGAAAGAAAATCAAATAAAAATAGACAATAGTATAGTGTTGTCAATAAATTTAAAAAAGGAAAAATAAATGACTCGTTTGGCTCGTTCCCATGCTATGCATGGTAACGCATACAGCAATTACAACACAAAAATATATAAATTCCCGAGCAAAGCTTAGATAGTTTCGATAATTTTATCAATCTGAGTTTTTATATCTGGAAGCTTATCTTTAGCTACATTCCAAACTATCTCTTCATCTATTTCAAAGTACCAGTGAATCAATTTATCTCTCATTTTTGCCATAAGAGACCATGGCAGATCATCAAACCTGTCTGTAATCTCTTTTGGAATTTGTTTTGAGGCTTCACCGATAACTTCTATCTCACGGATACATGCACTTACAGTTTTATCATCCTTTGCAAACTCTTCAAAAGACATGTCTGCTATATACGCATCTATTTTTGCGATCCTGTCACTTATGTCTTCAAGAAAAAGCTTATAGTTTCGCTTCATATAGCTATTGCTTCTTTCAAAATAGTATCACGCAATTGAGGTTTGAGCTTGCGTTTAGGAACGAGGTCAACATCGTGTTTGAGTTCTTTGCTCAAGAACTCTTCCATCTCAATAAATGTAAGTAAATCAGGAGTTTTTTTAAAATCGACCAAAAGGTCTATATCACTATTTTCGTTTTGATCTTTTCTTGCATATGATCCAAAAATATAAATTTCATCAACATCATAATTTTCTTGAATATATGGTTTTAACGATAAAATATTACTCTTTAGTTCTTGCAGTGAATACATATTAAACTCCTCAAGTAGAACTATTATATCATATCTTTATAAAGACAAAAGTTACATAACATCTACACACTCAACACAATCACTTTCATAAAAAAACAAGATATAATTACTGATTATTTTAAAAGAGGTGGCGCAAATGGGTTTTATAGTTATATTAGTTAATTTAGCATATTTAGTCTTTTCTCAAGTTGTTGGTATCATTACTTACTTTTCATTGAGAAAAATCCCAATTTTTGCAAAACATACACGAAAACTAAAAGCTTTCTCATTTGTCGTATTTTTAGTAGTACTGCTTGCTCCTTTTTGGGATTTGATAATTCAAAAGGGTATAAAGACTTACTATGAAAACTATAAGATGAATTATACAATAAATGCCTACCCTGAGAAAGATGAGAATGGGATGATTGAGAGTTTGGGGGTTGATAGAAAATCTACTATCAGTACTTCTAGTTATTTAATAAATCAAGAAGATTTAAAAGAATTAAAAAAAGAATATGATGTTAGTAACTTTATTGAATATTATTTCATGGATTCTTTCAAAAAAGTTAAAGATGCTAAAGGTAATTTAGAGATTAAATATAATTATAGTAGTAATCTTGGTTACGCAAGAGTTCATTTTGACCAAGTTCCTATAACTTATGAAAAAATAAAAGATGAAACTGAGTTTAAAGCTAGATACCAAGTGTTAGCAAAAACTAAGAAGCATCACTTTTATGAAGAAACTGTTACTGAGTTCTGGGATAAAAAGAGAAATATTCTTATGAGTAAAGCTCTCAAAGTAAGTTTTCCTGTACAGGATGCAAAAGATAAATTTAGAACCAAATATCTTGTTTGGTGGATGAGTGCTGCAGGAGGCTCGTTTGAACTTGGAGAACTTCGTAATAATTCGAAAGTTGCCAAAAAATTATTTGGTTTTAAATTATAAAATAAATGGCTTGTTCCCATGCTATGGCTCGTTCCCATGCTATGCATGGTAACGCATACAGCAATCACAACACAAAAATATATAAATTCCCGAGCAAAGCTTAGATAGTTTAGATAATTTTATGGGAGTGTTAAATAATCTTCCAAAAACCACTTTTTAAACTTCCCTCACGCTGTAAGCGGCCCTGTTCTTTTAACTTTGCAATATCTCTTTTAATAGTCTTGTCACTTACCGCACAAAGTTGTGCCAGTTGGTCTATGGTAATGCTACTGTTTTGCGCCATTAATGCAAGGATTTTATCTAGTCGTTCTATTGGGACATTTTTAGGGACTTTTATTGGGACATTCTTTTCGTTACTGAGTTCATTTTCACAAGCTTTCAGTATGGCATCAAGCATAAACTCCACAAATGGAGTGCTCTCCCCCATCTCTCCTGCTCTTTGTAAGGCATCATAATACTTTTGTTGTGTCTCTTTAATGACACTCTCAATAGGTATTGCTGAAAATATAGATTTCCACTCATAAAGTATAAGACTTTGCCATAATCTGCCTATGCGGCCATTCCCATCAACAAAAGGATGTATAAACTCAAACTCATAGTGAAAGACAGAACTTTTAATAAGAGGATGTATATCACTTACACTAAGCCAATTAAATAATTGTTGCATCAGGTGGGGCACTTGTCCGTGTGGAGGTGCAACATGAACTACACCCTCTTCCCCACCAACACCAACATTGGAGTTTCTACAAGTTCCTGCATTGTTAAGAATCTCTTCCATTAACATCTTATGTGCACGCAGTAGATCATCTAAATTTTTATAATCAAATGTAGCCAGATTATCATATACTTTAATAGCACCATTTACCTCTGCGATCTCGCGCATGCTCCCCATCACCCGTTTGCCCTCTAAGATGGCGGTAATTTTTTCGATCCCGAGTGTATTACCCTCTATTTCAAGAGTTCCTGTAATGGTCTTAATTTTATTGGCTTTACGAAGAGTAGGTGTGATAGATGAAGGAGCTAAAACTTCTAGCTTACCTACAGCTTCACTTATACGACTTATGAGGTCAAGAATTTGTGGAGTAATGGTAAATGGTGGTTTATAATTCATTGCTTATCCTCATTCATATCTATACTCACTTTCACTTCCAGATCAAGAAGTGAGAGTGGCAGGCCAAAGCCTTCGATTTTCACATAGTCTTTGTAGGTCACAAGCAGTGATGTTGCTGCATCCTCTTGCAGAATCTTCTGCAGTTCTTCTTTGCTGTAACTGTGATGATCTTCAAAATAGTGCTTTGCGATAACTCCATCAGGTAAGTATTTGTCAAGGCGCTGCGGTCTCGCAATAGCTGTGACAAGTGCCATCTTTGGTGTTGCATCTTTAAGTGTTACTTCACGGAAAAAGTCCACATCCTCACGCAGTACTTTTGCATCTTTTTCACTCCACAAGCGTTCTCTGTAAGGGCCGCTTGGCAGGCAAAAATTGTTTGTTGTATGCACTTCTATGAGGATGTCCTCTTTTTTAATGTCATGCTTCGAGTAGGCATCATCGAGAAAAATCATCTCACAGCCGAGCTCTTTTGCTTTCTCTATGGCTATCTTTCTCTCTTCGCTTACAATGACCGTTGCGTGAGGAAGCTTTTTGGCATAGATCATCGCTTCATCTCCACTTACAGTTACATCACAGAGAATTTCATTTTTATCTTTGACAACGACTATCCCTTTTGATGAGCGTCCATACCCGCGCAGAATGATTGCAGGGTGTTTCTCTTTTTGTGCAAAGGCTGTCACTAAAGGAGTCTTGCCGCTGCCACCGACGGTCAGATTCCCCACACTGACTATTTTTATGCCAAAATCCTGCGGTATTTGACGCTTAAAACACACATACATCACAAAACAGTAGAGCCAAGAGAGCGGTAAAAGAAGGTAAGAGAGTAGTTTTTGCGGCCGTGAAGGGTTGTAGAAGTACTTCTCAACCCAAAAAACAAGAGAGGATTTCAATGCCTTTTTATACTCTTGTTTTTGCTATTTTTTTGATGCTAGATATGACAGTTGCCACATCTTCATCACTCATGCTTGCATAGATTGGCAGGGAAAGTACCTGCTGAAACGAACGCAGTGCTACCGGAAAATCATTGACTCTGAGTGCATACTTTGTTTTGTAGTAAGAGAGCAAATGCAACGGAATATAGTGCAGTCCAGTTCCCACACCTTCCTCACGCAAGGCAACTGCAAAAGAGTCACGATTTTTGTCTATCTTAATGATGTAGAGCGAAAAAGGATTCTCATCATTACTCATGTCCGGAATAGTGACATGCTCAACACCATCAAGTGCATCAGAGTACATTTTTGCTATTGCTTGCTGTCTTTTAATATTGTCATCCTGCTCTTCAATCTGCGCACGAATATAAGCAGCATTGAGCTGACTCAATAAGTAGTCATTTCCAATATCTACGACATCATAAATATACTCTAATGCATCTTCATCTTTTACCATCGCGTGATTTGCAAGCAGACGTGCACGTTCCATGATTTCATCATCATCCGTTACAAGCATACCGCCGTTACAGATGTTCTTTTTAAGATGCGGAGAGAAATTAAAACAGACGATGTCTGCACCCGTTGCACCGATTTTCTGCCCTTTATATGTTGTACCGAGCGCATCACTTGCATCTTCTACAATTTTTACACTGTAGCTTTTACCCATACTATAAACACGTTCAAGATCAACTGTCACACCACCAAGATGCGAGATAATGACCGCTTTGAGCTTTTTAGAACTGTGCTCCTCTAAATAGGCTTCAAGTTTGTCAAGGTTAATGTTGTAAGTCGTCTCTTCGATGTCTATAAAAACAGGCTCGGCATCAAAGTGACGTACCACTTCAGGGATGCTTGGGTGCGCATTTACTGAACAGACTACTTTGTCACCACGTTTTAGGTCAAGTGCCAGCATCGCCAAATGCAGTGCAGATGTTCCATGCGATGTCGCCAAGGCATATGAAGCACCTACATAAGAGACAAACTCCTCTTCTAGCTCTGCAACCTGATGAACATCTTCACCATCAAGGGCATCACTCACATTTGAGTGTGCCTCACGGGAACTTTCATACTTACTAAATGGTATTTTTAACTCTTTTTTCATTTTTTTTCCTTTTATAGCGTTATATCTCTTGGATAATTAAAATCGTGTCCAAGCGTACGGGATGTCAACTTTGCAATGACCGGCATCTTATGCTTGAAATGGTTTCTAAAGATACGACTGATTATCATCTCAAGCATCTTTTCATCTATGCCTCTGCCAACAATCTCCTCACGTGAGAGCCGTTCATCGACATAGAGTTTCATCGCAGCATCAAGCTGTGCATAGGTATAACCCAGATCAGCTTCATCGCTCTGCCCATCCCACAAGTCTGCAGAAGGCGGTTTTTTGATGATGCATTCACTCACACCAAGGTACTCTGCAAGTTCGAAGACTTCACTCTTATACAAATCTCCTATAGGATTGACCGCTGAGGCCAGATCACCATAGAGTGTTCCATACCCAAGCATTAGCTCACTTTTATTGCTTGTTCCGAGCACTAAAGCATTTTCACGTGCTGAGATGTCAAAGAGCGTCGCCATTCGCATACGAGCCGAAAAGTTCCCTTTGCGAAGATTATCCATATCCGGATTCATTGCTTCATACTCACGCAGCATCGGCTCAATCGAACAACTGATATTACGCAGTCCAAAATCTCGGCACAGTTCATCTGCATCATCAAGCGAACTCTGCGAAGAGTATTGCGAAGGCATCTTCACACACAGTAAATCATCGCCAAACACTTTATGCGCAAGCACCGCAACAACAGCAGAATCAAGTCCTCCACTCAGTCCAACAACTACTTTAGAGATTCCCGTCTTGCGCACTTCATCATCTAAAAAAAGCTGCAAATACTCAGCTATCTGTTCATACTTATTCATACTGTAATTATAAACCTTTAAAAAATTTTAACGTTTTAAATTATAACTAATTTTTGTTAATAAAATATTTTTAAGTTAGGTCTTAACATTTTTGTAACACATACGTAGTATAATTAGGAAATTTTTACGAAGGTATTGTTATCAAATCAGAAAATATTGTAGGCAAGTTAAAAATTTTAACTTTTATTCCAATTTTTATTATTAGTATTGGCTTTTTAATTTTAATATATAATTCTATGAAACAGATTCAAGAGTTAAATACTTTAAAAGAAAATACCTGCAAGATGAAACATCTTTCTCAACTCATCACACACCTTCAGCAAGAGAGAGGCTTAAGTAGCGGCTACTTGGGCAGCAAGGGTCAAAAGTTCACAATACAATTAAAAGAGATAAGAGAAAAAGTAGACCAGGATTATAAAAAACTCTCTGCAAACGAACAGCTTAGAGATATACGCAACAAAATAGACAGCTTAAACATTTCTACAATGCAAGCATTTTCGTTTTACACCCATACAATCAAAAAACTAGAAAAATATTACTTCATAACTACATCACATATAGATGATGCCTATATTTTAAAGCAACTGCAGGCTTATATAAATCTCTCTTTCATGAAAGAAGCACTTGGACAGATACGAGGCTCTTTTAATGGTATATTTACAAGAAAAAGTAGTTTGGACAAAAAACTTTTATACAATGTTCTTCATGCCAAGGGGATGTACGATGCTTCATTTGAAAGATTTTATACAATAGGTGCACATAAATATCTTGGTGAACTTCATGATATTACAACAAGTGCAGAGTATAAATATGTTGAAAATATCATCAATAAATACACGTTACTTCACTTGAGTAATCCAACTGAAGAGCCTCAAAAATGGTTTCACATAACGACAAATATAATAGATAAAATAGCCGTTATGGAAAAATCATATATTGATATGATTGATTCTCACATTCAACACAAAGCACATACTATACAACTCCAATTTGTAACTCAAATCGCTTTTTTTATTTTCATTCTTTTTCTCAGTTTATGGCTTGGTTACAAACTAAGAAATGATATTTTACGAAGTATTGCCCTTTTGAATCAATATAAAGATGCAGTTGATAGAAGCAGCATAGTCTCAAAAACTGATAAAAAAGGACAAATTACCTATGCTAATGACAAATTTTGTACTATCTCCGGTTATAATAGAGAAGAACTAATAGGTCGACCACATAACATTGTACGCCACCCTGATATGCCAAAATTGGCTTTTAAAAATATGTGGGAAACTATTTTAGCAAAAAAGCCATGGGCTGGTATTGTGAAGAACAGAACAAAAAGTGGAGATTTTTACATTGTAGAAGTCACCATCAACCCTATACTCAACCACAAAGGTGAAATCGAAGAGTTTATTGCTATTCGAAATGATATTACAGAAATCATTACACTCCATGAAGATTTAGAACATACACAAGAAGAGTTAATCTTTAAAATGGGAGAAATTGGTGAGACAAGAAGTCAAGAAACTGCTTTTCATGTAAAAAGAGTTGCACTCTATTCACAACTCTTAGCAACACTGTACGGTCTTGCAGAAGAGGAGATTAAATATCTTACATCTGCATCACCTATGCACGATATTGGAAAAGTCGGTATATCCGATGCAATATTAAAAAAACCGGGGAAACTGACTTCACAAGAGTGGATAATTATGAAAACCCATACGGATATAGGCTATGAGTTATTTAAAGATTCTGACAAACCACTTCTGAAAACTGCTGCCATTATTGCTAATGAACATCATGAAAAATATGATGGCAGCGGCTATCCACGAGCCCTTAAAGGTGAAGATATCCACATATATGGCCGCATCACTGCACTTGCTGATGTTTTTGATGCATTAGGAAGTGACAGATGTTATAAAAAAGCATGGAGCGATGAAAAAATATTCAAGCTTTTAAAAGAGGAGAGAGGAAAACATTTTGATCCAAAACTCATTGACCTCTTTTTTGAGAATTTAGATAAATTTTTATATATACGAGATTCATTCAGTGATAAAAGCTCTTATATGAAAGAGCATTAACACACTTCTTGCTTCGCCATAATTTTGAGTTCAGAACAGGAAAAACCGGCTTCTTTTCTTGCTTCTATATTTAAATCATTTGGGCGTAAGAAACCACGTGGATAGTATTTTTTTATGATCTCAAAGTAGATGCTCTCATCGACATCTTCTCTCTCACACGCATACTTAAACCAGACATCACCTTTTTTGACATGACTGACCTCCTCACGCAGGATGATTTCGAGATTTTGGATGATTTTTTCTATCATCTCATTTTTAGGCAGTTTTTTGAGTTTTTTAAGTATCATCGGTGTTGCATCGAGACCATTGGCTTCGAGGTAGCGCGGGACTACCGCCATCCGTTCTAAGAGAGTCTGCGTTTTACAAGAGGCTTCAAAGAGCGCATCATGCACTGCAACATCGCCATACTCCGCACCAAGCTCACGCAAGAGCTTTTCAAGCATCAAGAAGTGGCGTATCTCATCATCTGCCACCTCTAGCCAATCGGAATAATAGGCACGCGGCATATCTTGAAACCTGTACGCTCCATCAAGAGCCAGATCAATCGCCGAGTACTCGATGTGGGCCACTGCGTGAAGCAGATTTATCTGCCCCTCTTTTGTAATGAGGTTGGAGCGTTTTGGGACATCTTGCGGTGGAACAGTTGTGCAAACTTCATTGTAAGAGGGTTCACTGAACTCTTTTACTTGAAAATTATCCTCAAATTCCAACTCATCATTTTGAAAGTGCTCATAAAAACGACCAAAGCGTTCTATCTTTTCTTGCGGTAATTTTGACTCAATAATTAACTCTAATTCTTTAAAAAATTCCATACAGATATAATGCTATAATCACGCTAAAAAAGAGATGAAAATGACTATTAAAGTGCAACCGATGGGTCCATATCAGACAAACTGCTACATTGTCACTAAAGACGGTAAAGATATCATTATAGACCCCGGTGTTGGTGCTACCTCTTGGGTGAAAGAAAATGTGATCAATCCCATAGCCATTTTAAATACACACGGACACTTTGACCATGTTTGGAGCAATGCAGAACTACAAAAAGAGCTCGGCGTGAAGCTCTACACTCCAAAAGATGATGTCATGCTTTTAAATGAAAGTTCTTGGATGCCTGACCTGCCGCCATCTACTCCAGATGTAGTAATTGAGGGAGATGAAGAACTCAATCTTGATGGCATCAAAGTGAAATATCGCCATTTTCCAGGGCATACACCGGGAAACTCCACTATAGAGATAGGTGATGTAATGTTCAGCGGTGACTTTATTTTCCAAAAAAGCATCGGACGGACTGACTTTCCATTTTCAAACCCGGCAGATATGAAAAAATCTCTTGAGAAGTTTCAAAAGCTTGATTTTGACAAAATCATCTACCCCGGTCATGGCGGCACAACGAGTATAAAAGAAGAGCAGCAATACACACCTTACTGGATACAACAACTTTAAAGGAAAAAAATGCAAGACCATTTTATAGACAAAGCACAAAACTGGGATAGTGGCAACATCCGCGTTAATGGCGCAAAAAAAATTGCAGAGGCTATTGAGAAAAGAATAACGCTCACGCAAGATATGGATATTTTGGATTTTGGTGTCGGCACAGGGCTTTTAGGATTTGAAATAGCCAAAAAAGTCAAACAGGTTTACGGTGTGGACACGTCAAAAACTATGCTAAAAAAACTGGAAGAGAAAAACACTCCCGAACTTAATATTATCCCATTTAATCAAGACATCATCAAAGAACCGCTCACGCAGAGTTTTAACGGTCTTATAAGTTCTATGACTCTGCATCATGTCAAAGATATAGAAGCTTTTTTTGAGACAATATTTAAAAATATCACTAAGGGCGGTTTTTTAGCCATAGCGGACTTAGAGAGCGAAGACGGAACATTCCATTCAGATAACACAGGTGTGCATCATTTTGGTTTTGACAGAGATACCCTGCGTAAGATAGTAGAAAAAAGTGGTTTTAAAGATGTAAATATTGAAAATATCAATACCATCAGTAAACCAGATCGTGATTTCAGAGTTTTTCTTCTTACAGCGAAGAGATAAAATCTTACGCTTCATCCTCCGGATGCGTGCCACTTGCTTTTTCCTCTTCATCAAGGAGTTTGAGCTTGAGGACATGGCGTTCTGTAATGACCGTTTTAAACTCTCCCTCAAAAACTTTGATGTCAAGCACAAACGCTTCTACATGCACATTGCGTTTACGACCCTCTTTATGTCTGACACGCGCAACAAAATTGATTTCGTCATGAAATTTTACAGGTGAGAGAAACTGACACTCACTGGCAACTAAAACGACATTTCTCTCATTGACGGCAAGCATCGCTGCATAATCTGCTGAAGAGAAGATAAACCCGCCGTGAATAAGCCCAACATCATCTGCCACCATCTCAGGTGTTGTTGTCAGACGAAGCTCTACATAGCCCTGCTCTAGCTTGATAACTTCTCCACAAAGGTCTTGATTTATCCGCTCATGTGTTTGAATAAATACCTGCTCTTCATCTTCACGATAATCTTCGAGTTCTAATTCTTCTTCATTCTGTTCATTATTTGCCATTATTTTTTATCCTTAATCAGTCGCACATAAACTCTCTGCGGTGCTGGGTATCCCTCAACGGTCTTTAAACTGTCATTTGGGTCTAAAAAGTCTTCTAAGGACTGCCCCTCTATCCACTCTGTCTTTCTCTGCTCACTCTCATCCGTCACTGAGGTCTCCAAAACCTCAAAACTACTAAATCCCGCTCTCATGCACCAATTTTTAAGTGCCTTAATTGTGGGAACAAAGTAGATGTTTGGTATTTTGGAGTAAGAAGACTCTGGGCATAAAGCCATCTCATCCTCACCATCTATGTAAAACGTGTCAAGTATCACTTCGCCTTGTTTGTCAAGCCCTTTATAGAGTGACTTCAACATCGCAACAGGGTCACTTCTATGGTAGAGTACACCTAGACAGAAGATGGTGTCAAACTTCTCTTCATAAAACTCCAGATGCTCCACACCCAAAAGCTCATAGACAATCTCACTTTTTATAAAATGGTTGATAAAATCAAACTGTGTCATATAGAGCGGCGAAGGGTCAAAACCAACAAGCAGTTTTGGATTGTCCTCCTGCATACGAAACATATAGTAACCATTGTTACACCCTATATCGGCAACTCTTTTATCTTTTAAATCAAAATGCGGGCGAAGAAGATTATATTTGACATGACTTTTCCACTCGCTGTCTATAAAAGTCTCCCCTATTTGAAACGGTCCTTTTCTCCAAGGCATCAACTTTTTGGCTGCTTCATAGATTTTTTGTTCATTAAATTTACCTGATATTTTTACAACATCACCAAGCTCTACTTCACAAGGAACATCTTCCAAACTCTCTAATGCTGCGCGCAACGGAGCAATGTTTTTCCAAGTCAGCCACTTTTTTCTCTCTTCTTTTATTTTTACAATATCCATTTTAATCACTGTCATAGTTAAATTTTTCTATAATTGTATCTAAATATTATCTGTCTAAGGATTTCAATGCGTTTAGAGAAAAAAGCAACTCTTGCCTCAAGTAGTGTTGCAGCACTCCTTGTTTTTTTAAAATTAGCAGTAGGCATACTCAGTGGCTCTATTGCCATTCTTGCATCGGCAATTGACAGTCTGCTTGACCTTACTGTCTCTCTTTTTAACTACTTTGCCCTGCACAATTCAGAAAAAAGCCCTGATGAACAGTTTCATTTTGGAAGAAGCAAACTCGAACCACTTGCTGCTGTCATAGAGGGAACTATCATCTCGCTCTCCGCTCTTTTTATTCTCTATGAAGCGATTACAAAGATCATTCATCCCCAAGATATGCGCCATATGTCTGAAGGCATTGTAGTCATGATTGCCTCTTTTGTCATTACAGGGTTGCTTGTACTCTTTTTAAACTATGTCGCCAACAAAACGAAGAATATGGTCATAAAAGCAGATGCACTGCATTACAAAACAGACCTCTTCTCAAACGGTGCTGTACTTTTTGCACTTGTTGCCATTCACTACACAGGGGAGCAGCTCATTGACCCGATTTTAGGTATCGCCATCGCTTTTTATATGATTTACTCAGCAGTTCCAATTATAAAAGAGGGCATACTTATGCTTTTAGATGTTGCCTTGCCACAAGAAGATGTGAATAAAATCATAGAGATCATAAAATCTGAACCGGAGATTACCAACTATCATTACCTGCGTACAAGAATCTCAGGCTCACATATCTTCATCTCATTTCATGCAGTATTTAACATCTCCATCTCTTTATATGATGCCCATACGATTGCAGACAGAGTTGAGTTAAAGATAAAAAAATTGTTTGATGAAGATAAAAAACTCCACATCTTAATCCACATGGACCCTTATGATGATGCGGACATCAATGCAGAAGAGGAAGAGTGGTAAACACTACTTCTTTTTATGCGGTTTCAACATTTGCGCTGTAAAGTTTTTATTTGCTATGGCTTCTAGGAAGACCGTTGCGTATGAGCCTTTTGGGAGTGTGAAACTAATGTTTAAAATGTCAAAATTATTTTTATAATCTAGTTTTATATCGGTTGGAAAAATGAGGGCCTCACGTCGCAGACCTTTGTCATATAAAAATGCATCATCATATTTTTCCTCTATCTCCCCTGCTTTAGCGCGTGCTCTGTAAACATCGCGTCCACACAGAAGCCCTGTCGGTACAACTTTATGTGCTTCAAAATCTTTTTGAGGCATATTTTTTGGAGTAAAAAGTTTCCCCTCATCAGAAAGATAAATATCACCTTCTAAAAGCATAAATTTTCCATCATTCTCTTCCCGTGAGAGGATGACACGCTCACGCAGCCACTCATTGAAATAGTAAGATTGATAAATAGAGATAAGAAATTTTTTGAGTTTGGCATCTTCTATGTGCAGTTCACCAGATATCATCTCACGTGCCTGTTCTATGGAGTTCTCATCACGGCCAAAACGCTGATAGCCAAAGTAGTTCGGCAATCCGTTTTTAGCAATCTTTAGCGCTCTTTTTTCGATTTGTCCGGCTTCTATGGGGCTTACACCAAAAAGATTAATACTGAAGTGATTCCCTCGCAAATCTCCCATACGAATTGAGTATTTATCTCGTGTCAATTTAAGGATTTTTATACCAGGGTGTTTAAACTTTTTCAGTGCTTTTTCATACTTCGCTTCTATACTTATGAACTGTGTTGTCGTTGCGTGTTTGTCTTTTAAACCTGCATAACCGATTTTTTCAGCAGGGATATTTAAAAACTTTGCAAAAGCAGCCACCATGTCCCACGTCGTCATCTCTATTTTTTGTACACGCAAGATTAAGAAGTTACCTTTTTCTGTAAAACTGCGTGGATTTTCATCAACGATAAAATCCTCTTTTGTCTGTTCAAATTTAAAGTTTATCTTCTCTTTATCTTCTAAATATTCTCTTTTCAATCTCTTCCTTTTATAACGCTAAAAACTTTAATTTCTTACTCGCTTTTGCAATATCTTTTTTAATAGCACTCTTGAGTGCCTCTATATTTTCAAACTTTTCATTGTTTCGTATAAAATCTACAAAACTAATTTCCGCTTTTTCTTTACATTCAATGTTAGCATCTAATATGTGCGTTTCAACCGCAAAACTACCATCCGTACTCACACGAT
This sequence comes from Sulfurimonas sp., assembly GCA_027038255.1. Classification (GTDB taxonomy): domain Bacteria; phylum Campylobacterota; class Campylobacteria; order Campylobacterales; family Sulfurimonadaceae; genus Sulfurimonas. The sequence continues at coordinate 13,801 of JALVXQ010000052.1, forward strand.
GCCCAATAAAACTCACAGAAGGGTGAAAATGCTCTTCATCATCAATGCGGGTGAGTGTTGCGTAAACACCCTCTTTTGGGAGTAAGAAATCTTTTACCCGAAGGTTTATAGTAGGAACAAGTTCACGTGACCCAAGCCCCTGTCCATCAACTCTTTCGCCGACTATGGTGTAGTTATGTCCAAGAAATTCATTGGCGCCATGAATATCACCGATTTGCAATTTGGCACGAATCTTATGTGAGTGTACCGAATCATTGTTATGTTTTACCTCATCAACCACGACTACTTCTCCTTCAAAAATATGCTTTAAATCATCAAAAGAGTAGCGTCTGTCTTTGCCAAAATGAAAATCATACCCAACGACTATCTTCTGTAGTTTGGGAAAATTCACTTTCAAGAGCTTCACAAAACCCTCTCCATCAAGATGGCGAATATCAGCCAGTTGCAAATAATTCACCTTATGGTGTGTATACTCTTCTCTGTAACTCTGAGGTGTGAGATTTGCATACCCTGTCTCTATAACGACAACGGTGCCCTGCTCACCCAACTTACTAAAAAGTGCCTGATGTCCAATATGCATGCCGTCAAATCCGCCAATTGCTATTGATGTCGTACTCTTCATCCAGACCTCTTCGTTAAAATTATGTAATTATAGTATATATCAGCTTATTTATAGTCATCCCAAGCTAAACTAAGACTCACTGCTCTAATTCAAGACTTTTTAAAGTAATAACACCACTCAACATTTCCCTCTTTGCCGCTCAACTGAGAGGGAGACTTTTGCACTAACTGCCAATTTTTGAGACTACAGGCATCTTCAAAACATCTCATTGCATTTGCTATGGCCTTTTTGTCTAACACTACTCCATTTTTATCCCGCTTGGCTTCCCGTCCAACTTCAAACTGTGGCTTAAAAAGTAAAATAATCTCATTAGAAGCTAATCGCTCCACATCATCCAAAATATAAAGCAGTGAGATAAAAGCAACATCGCTCACAACCAGATCAAACTCTTTTTCAGAGCTGAATTTTCGAATATCACACCCTTCAAAAACCTTCACCCTTTCATCCTCACGCAAGGAGCTATGCAGCTGATCATGTCCGACATCCACACAACTGACTTCAAAGACACCCTTTTCTAAAAGTACCTGCGTAAAACCACCCGTTGAAGAGCCAATATCAAGAGCACATTTACCGCTCACATCCAAATCTATCTCTTCTAAAAAGTAAAGCAGCTTATAAGCCGCACGGGAAACATACGATTTGTGCTCTTCTATTGTCACCAAGTCATCTGCTTCTATTTTATGTGCAGGCTTTTTTATAAGCTTCTCATTCACACAAACAAGCCCCTCTTTAATAATCTGCTGTGCTTTATTGCGACTCTCTACAAAGCCTTTGGCAACAAGGTAATTATCTAATCTCACGCAAGCATCTCTTTCATCTCATCTTCCGTAAGTGTCCCTACACCCAAACTCACAGCTTTGTCATACTTACTTCCTGCATCATCGCCATATATAACATAATCCGTCTTCTTACTCACACTTCCTGAAACCTTCGCACCAAGAGATTCTAATCTCTCTTTTATCTTTGGTCTCGGTTCGCTCATCGTTCCTGTGAGCACTACTGTTTTGCCTTTAAAAGGGTTCTCTTTTGCCTCTTCTCTTTTCTTAGGAGCGACAGGCTGTAAAATTGCTTGGAGTTTTTCCACTGTTTCACGATTTACCCGCATAAATTCCAAGTAGCTCTCCGCCATCTCATCGCCGATGCCATCAATTGTGACAAGCTCTTCTTGTGTTGCGTGAGCATACTCCAATCCAAAGGCTTCGGCTATCATTTTTGATGCAACTTCTCCGATATGTTCAATTCCAAGTGCATTAATGAAGCGCCACAGTTCACACCCTTTTACACTCTCAATGGAGCGCAGCAGATTCTTCGCTCTTTTCTCTTTGAAACCTTCCAGTGCCAAGAGTTTGTCCATCGTCAAATCAAACAAATCAAGAACACTGCGTACAAGTGCGGCATTAAAGAGCTGTTCCACTATTTTATTGCCAAGTCCGTCAATATTAAGGCACTGTTTGGAAGCAAAATAGATGATGGAATTGACCACTCTTGCCTCACAGGTCAGATTTTGGCACTTGATAAGCACCTCTTCTTGAAGCAGTTCACTCCCACAGACCGGACAGTTTTTAGGACGCTCAATTTTCACTTCACTGCCACTTCTCTCCTGCGTGAGCACTTTAACGATTTTAGGAATAACATCCCCGCTTCTTAAAATAATCACCTGATCACCAATGCGAATATCCATACGCTCAATCTCATCAAAGTTATGCAGTGTTGCACGCTCAACAA